>CALKYK010000470.1 GCA_938003715.1 uncultured Gammaproteobacteria bacterium | reverse complement strand
TCGAGCTTGCCGACGAAGCGCGTTACGGCCGGCGCGATACTGACCAGGCCGGCCGGCTGGGCCCGCAGCGCCGCGTGCACGGCCATCGCGCCGCCGAAGGAAAAACCGGCGAGCCACAGCGGCAGCGCCGGCGCCTCACCGCGCAGCCAGGCCACCGCGGCGAGCACGTCGTCGATCTCGCCGACGCCTTCGTCGAATGCGCCTGCGCTCTTGCCGACGCCGCGAAAATTGAATCGCAGCGCAGCAAATCCGCAGGACACGAAAGCGCGCGCCAGCGTATGCGCCACCTTGTTCTGCATCGTGCCACCGTGCACCGGGTGCGGGTGACAGACCACGGCCGTGCCGACCGGCGCCGAATCGCGGGGCGATTCGACGATCGCCTCCAGCGCGCCGGACGGTCCATCGATCGTGAGCTCCTGCTTCGCGGGCAGTTTTCGCATTATGTGGGGTTCCGTGAGCCTGGCCCTCCGGCCTGCGAGCCTAACCGATCGGAGCCGGGGCGGACAGCCGCTTGCCGTCCCGTGAGCGGCCTGCGCAGCGGCAGCGTGCCACCCGCTCGTATCTGGCTTGCGCGGCCTTTCGTGTCGTAAAATCAGCGTCTTGTGCGGGCGATCTGCCAGGGACCTTGCTCCGCCGAAGGAACGTCTACAAGGATTATCGAAAATGTCTTCCCGAATCGATCTGGAAAACAGGTACTGTGCGCCGAATTATCACCCGCTGCCCGTCGTCCTGACGCGCGGCAAGGGCTGTTACGTCTGGGACGAGGAAGGCAAGAAGTATCTCGACATGATGAGCGCGTATTCGGCTGTCAGTCACGGCCACGCCAATCCTCGACTCGTCAACGTGCTCAAGGAACAGGCCGATACGCTGAACATCGTGTCGCGCGCTTTCTACACCGACCGCCTGGGCGAGTTTCTCGAATACGCGTGCCGGCTGACCGGCCAGGACATGGCGCTGCCGATGAACACCGGGGCCGAGGCCGTCGAAACGGCCGTCAAGGCCGCGCGCAGGTGGGGCTACGAGGTCAAGGGTATCGCCGACGACCAGGCCGAGATCCTGGTCTGCACGGGCAATTTCCACGGCCGCACGACCACGGTCATCTCGTTTTCCGACGATCCCGAATATCGCAAGCACTTCGGGCCGCTGACGCCAGGCTTCCGCATCATCGAGTACGGCAACGCCGACGCACTCGAACAGGCGATAACGCCGAATACCGCAGCCTTCATGCTGGAACCGATTCAGGGCGAGGGCGGCATCGTGATTCCGCCGGACGGCTACCTGAAGCGCTGCCAGCAGATCTGCCGCGACAACAACGTGCTGCTCATCGCCGACGAGATCCAGACAGGTCTCGGCCGCACCGGAAAGATGCTCGCCTGCGAACACGAAGATGTCGTTCCGGACGGACTCATCCTCGGCAAGGCGCTCGGCGGCGGCATACTGCCGGTATCGATGTTCCTGGCGCGGCGCGACGTGCTGGAACTGTTCGTGCCTGGCACCCACGGGAGCACCTTCGGCGGCAATCCGCTCGGTGCGGCAATCGGCCTCGAGGCACTGAAGATCCTGGTGGAGGAAAACCTGCCGCAGCGGAGCGCGGAAATGGGCGCCTACATGCTGGCAAAACTCGCCAGTATCGACAGCCCCCTGATCCGTGAGATTCGCGGCCGCGGGCTGTTCATCGGCATCGACATCGAGCCGAAACTCGGCAGCGCGCGTGAGGTTTGCGAAACGCTGATGGGCCGCGGGCTGCTGAGCAAGGAAACACATGAGACCGTCGTGCGCCTCGCTCCGCCGCTCGTCATCGGCCGCGAGGAGATCGACTGGGCGGTGACGCAAATTACGGAAGTGCTCGAAGAGATGGACCGCGTTCGTCTCGCGTCATAGAGCGGCTGGCGTCCTGATGCCGCGCCATGGACTGTCGCGGCATCCGATCCGGGCGCAGGGCACCCGCCGTCTCGAACCGGGCTTTAAGGACATGAGCGATGCCTGAGTTGACAGCGATTCATTTCGGCCTGCTGGCGCTGATGCTGGTTATCGGGCTGATCCTCGGCTGGATATTCCGCAGCGATCGCTGCGCGAAGGAAAAGATTGCGGTCAGCGCGAGCTGGCAGGAACAGCTCGATTCGCAGCAGTCCGAGCACGATCGCCTGGCACAACAGAACAAGAGCCTGATGGAGCAGATCAGCCAGTATCAGGCATCGCACAAGGATCACAGCAATCGCGCGAAGGAACTGTCGGCGTCGCTGAAAGAGGCGCTCGCGCGGCGTGACGAACTCGAAAAAGAAGCGCGCGAGGCGCGCGGCAACGTCGAGGTGGCGCTGGCGCAGCGCGACCGGCTGCGTCGCGAACTCGAGCGCATCGCGGAACACAACCCGGCCGGCTCGCTGAAGGAAAAAGATGACAAGATCTTTCGCTTGAGCCGCGAACTTACCAGCTGGCAGAGTCGCGTGCCGCCGCTCGTCGAACGCTTCCAGGAACGCGACAAGCGCGCCCGGGAGCTCGAGGAGGAACTGCAGGAGGCGCAGGCGCGAATCGAGGAACTCGAAGCGGCCGTGCGTCCGGACCAGACGCGCATCGAACCGGTCGATGCCGAATCGCTTCCCGACGGCGGCGACGCGTCGAACGAGCCGATCGCGATGACAGCCGAGCAGGACGTTTCCGCGCTCAAGGACCAGATTGGCGACGATGACGACCTCGAGGACATGGTCGATGACGAGAGTGTCGAGGAAAGCGCGGACGACGAGGACGCAGAGCCGATGCTCGACGAGGACGCGCTGGTCGACGACGACGAGGACACCCGTGCCCGCGCCGACGAGACCTCGTTCAACGAGGGCGTGTTCTCCGGAGCCGACGGCGAGAACGACACGCTGGAGGAACCGCTCGTCGACGACACCGAGATGACGGGGATCTTCGCACGCACGGTCGACGATCTCGCCGCAATGGACGACCCTTCCACCGGCGACGGTGAGAGCGATCGCGACGACCTGCAACAAATCAAGGGCATCGGCCCGTCGATCGAAAAGACGCTGAATGAACTCGGCATCTACCGCTATCACCAGATCGCGGAAATGGACGAGGTCGAAATCGACCGCGTCGCACAGCAGCTGCGGGGCTTCCGCAGCCGCGTCTACCGCGAGGACTGGATCGGCCAGGCGCGCGACCTCCAGTACCAGAAAGACAACGGACCGGGTTAGCGCGGCGCAACTCGACGCGGAGTGTCGAACTGAATCGTCGAATCCTGACGCTGGTCGCGACGCTGCTCGCACTGGCCAGTGCCCAGCCTCTGCGGGCGGAGCTCGTCATCGAGCAGCGGCCGGCCGTCTTTTCCGTCCGCGGCGAAGTCAGCTCCGTCGCCCACGAAGCGATCCTGAGGCAGGCGGCGCTGCAGCTCTTTCCGCAACACCGGCAGGTATTCGACATGCGCGTTGCCGATGATCGCGACGCGGATTGGGTGCGCGTTACCGAAGCGACGCTACGATCGCTCGCGCACCTGCGCTTCGCCACGGCAATCGTCGGCGACGAGGGTGTTGCAGTGCGTGGCATCGCAACCGATGCAGGTGCTTGGCGTACCGCGACGGCAAAGATTCTCGATGCATTGCCCGCCGGGATGTCATTCGACGACAAGATAAGAATCGTCGAACCGGACGCGAGCGAAGATCACCTCTGCATTGTGGTGCTCGACGCGGCGGTGCGCGACCGGCCGATAACTTTCGAAATGAATCGCGATGACGTGAAGAGCGGCGCACGACCGGTTCTCGACGAAATCGTACAGCTGGCGTCGGCCTGCCCTGCGCTCGCGATAACGATCGTGGGTCACATCGATTCCGGCGAACGTGAGAAGCCGGAAGCGCCGCTCGGCGAGGCGCGCGCGCTGGCAGTGAGGGACTACCTGGTTGCCGGCGGGATCAGCCCGTCACGTATTGCGCTGCAGAACGCCGGCACTTCGGCCCCGCTCGTCGATGGCCGCGGCGAATTCGCTCGCAGCGCGAATCGGCGCGTTTCGTTTCGCTTCGAGTTGCCCTGACCGGTACCGGTGCGAGCCAGATGACAGCTACTCGGCGGGCGATTGCGCCTCGTCTTGCTGGAGCCCCTCGAGGTCCGCGAGTTCGACGACGAAGACCAGCGTCGCGCCCGGCGGAATCAACGCGCCCGCGCCGCGATCCCCGTAGCCGAGTTCCGGTGCGATCGTCAGCTCTCGAACCTCGCCGATGCGCATGCCGACGACGCCTTCGTCCCAGCCGCGGATGACGCGGCCTTCGCCCAGGCGGAAACGGAAGTGGGCGCCACGGTCGATCGAACTGTCGAACTTCGTGCCGCGGAAATTCGGCGCCTCCGGGTCGTACAGCCAGCCCGTGTAATGTACGACCGCAAAGTGACCGGGCTCGGCCACGGCGCCGTCGCCCCGGATCAGCGTCCTGTGCGAGAGGCCCGGCACGATCTCCGAAGATTCGATTCCCGTGACGTCGATGTCGGCCGGGTTTTCCGGCACGGCGCTTACCCTGGGCGGCGCGTCGGTCGACTGACCGCAGCCGGCCAGTGCCAGCACGATCAGGAGCGTTGCAAACGGCAATCGGAATTTCATCTTGAACGGTACCTCGTTTACTTCGGCTCGAAATCGAGCGACGCGGAATTGATGCAGTAACGCAGGCCGGTGGGCTCCGGCCCGTCTTCGAAGACGTGCCCGAGATGCGCATCGCAGTGGGCGCACACGACCTCGGTGCGGATCATGCCGTGGCTGGTATCGCGCACCGTCCGCACGTTGTCCTTCGCCAGCGGCAGCCAGAAACTGGGCCACCCCGATCCCGAATCGTACTTGTGGTCGGAGCTGAACAGCTCCGCGCCGCAGCAGACGCAGGTATACGTCCCGTCGTCCTTGTGGTCGACGTAGCGTCCGGTGAAGGGGCGCTCGGTTCCCTTGCGCTGGGTAATTTCAAACTGCTCCGGAGATAGTCTCGCCCGAAGGTCGTCGTCCGGCTTCCTGGATTCCTTCATTTTGTGCTCGCTCGCGCCGAAGTCGCTCGTGGCCGCCGATTCTATGCAAGCGCCGATGCAATTGCACCAGCCGGCCGGGCATCCGTTTTACTAATGCCTTTGGCGACCGTATCGTGTGGCTGACCCACGTCGAGGATGCGCCGCTCACAGTGACCCGGCACGCTGCAGAACTTCAGGGCGTACGCGTTCAGCGCGGCGACGTCGTCGCCCTGGACGACGTATCGATCGCGCTTCCGTGGGAGCGGACGACGGCGGTGCTGGGCCTGAGCGGCAGCGGCAAGTCGACCCTGGTGCAGCTCCTGATCGGGCTGCTGCGCGCCGACCGCGGCAGCGTGCACGTGCTCGGCGTCGAAATCCGCGACGAAGCGCTGTCGTCGCTGCGCAAGCGCATCGGCTACGCGATCCAGG
>CALKYK010000469.1 GCA_938003715.1 uncultured Gammaproteobacteria bacterium | reverse complement strand
CGTCGATGGACATCTTCAACGCCCCCAACCGCGAGTACTGCATCGTCAGCCGCGCCAACTCCGCCATTGCGCAGGGCGTGGGGCTGCGGGTCGTGATCGGCGACCAGACCGGCTACGCATTCACCGAGGACCTGACCCTGCCGTCGATGCTGGCCGCCGCCCGTACCGCGGCGGCGATAGCAAACGGTACGGCCGTGGTGCCGCCGCAGGCGTACAGCCCGAAGCAGACCGGCGATCTCTACACGACCACGGTTCCATGGGCGGATGTCGGTATCGACCGCAAGCTGCCTCTCCTCAAGCGCGTGGATGCGAAAGCGCGCGCGGCGGATCCGGCCGTTTCCAAGGTTTCAGTGAACTGGGCGGATGCCGATGAGCGGGTCCTGATTGCGACGCTCGACGGCAACCTGATAATGGATCACCGGCCGATGACGCGACTGTCGGCGTTCGTCACGGCCACGCGCGACGGCGAAACCCAGTCCGGCTATTCGAACGTTGCGGCGCGCGAGGACTTTGCCTGGTACACCGACGAGCGCATCGATCTGATGGTGAAGGAAGCGGTCGACCGCACGATGATCCTGTTCGAGGCAAGGCGCCCGCCGGCCGGCGAGATGCCGGTCATCCTTGCAGCAGGCGCCAGCGGCATCCTGCTGCACGAGGCGATCGGCCACGGCATGGAAGCGGATTTCAATCGCAAGGGCACCAGCATCTATTCGGACATGATCGGCAAGAAAGTCGCCGAACCGTTCATCACGATCGTCGACCAGGGCACGATTCCGAAGGAGCGTGGCGCGCTCAACTATGACGACGAGGGCAACGAGTGCGGCCGCACGGTCATGGTCGAGAACGGCATCCTGAGGTCCTACCTGCACGATACGATCAGCGCCCGCCAGTACGAGGTTCCGGCGACCGGATCCGGTCGGCGCGAGTCCTATCAGCACGCCCCGATGCCGCGCATGACCTGCACGTTCATGGAGGACGGGCCGCACACGAAGAACGAAATCGTCGCCGCGGTGGATCACGGCATCATCGCCGAGATCTACACGAACGGACAGGTGCAGATCGGCGCCGGCGACTATACGTTCTACGTGAAAAACGGCTGGCTGGTCGAAAACGGCAAAATCACCGCGCCGATCAAGGACGTCAACATCATCGGCAACGGGCCGGAGTCGCTGGAGCGCATCACGATGGTCGCCAACGACGCGCGGCTCGATACCGGCGGCTGGACCTGCGGCAAGAACGGCCAGCGCGTGCCGGTCTCGCAGGGCATCCCGACCGTGCTCGTGTCGAACATGACCGTTGGAGGCGAAAATGCCGCTTGACCTGTCCACGAGGGCCGCACAGGCCGTAGAGGCGCTCACCGATGCCGGTGCCGACGAGGCCTGGGCGACGGCGACGCAGAACCGCGACGTCGAGTTCTCGTATCGCGACGGCGCCCTCGAAAAAGTGCAGGACACGACCTCGCGCATGCTGGCCGTGCAGGTGTACGCGAACGGGCGTTATTCCACGCACCAGACGACGGACCTGAGTGCCGACCGGGTGCGCGGGTTTCTTCAGGAGGCGGTGGCGATTACGGCCGCGCTGGAACCTGACCCGGAGCGCGAGATCACGCCGGCGGAGCTCTACGCCGGGCGGCCGGACGATGACCTCGATCTCGTCGACGCAAACGTTGCCGCCCTCGACCGGGATCAGCGCCTGGCCTGGTGCGAGGCGCTGGACGCCGTTGCCACGCAAAACGAGCGCGTAATTTCCGCGACGTCCGCGGTGTACGACGGCACCGCGACGAGCGCATCTGCAAGCAGCAACGGTTTTTCCGGCACGCAGGAATCCACGTATTGCTGGCTCGGCTCCCGGGTCACGCTGAAGGACCGCGGCGAGCGCCGCGCGTCGGACGGTTTTTTCGCTGGCAATCCGCACGTCAACGCACTGCCGGACGTCGAGTCGATTGCCAGGACGGCGCTGGAGCGGGCACTGGTGCGGCTGGACGCGGACAAGGGCCCGACAATGAAGGCGACGATGGTCGTGGACTCGCGCGCCGCTGCCAGCCTGGTGGCACGACTGCTGGGTGCGGCCAATGCGCGCAGCGTGCAGCAGGGCCGGTCGTTCTATGCGTCGCTCACGGGCGAGCAGGCTTTCAGCCCGGCGCTCAGCATCGTCGACGACCCGCTCATCGTTCGCGGACTGGGTTCGCGGCACTACGACCGCGAGGGCATTGCGGCGAAAGTGCTGCCGATCGTCGAGGACGGCGTCGTCAGGAATCTGTACGTCGACACCTACTACGGCCGCAAGGCTGGTTTGGCGCCGACGACGGGCAGCCCGTCGAACCGGGTTGTCGTGCCCGGCGAGCGTTCGCTGGAAGAGTTGCTGCGCGACGCCGGCAGCGGCGTTTACGTGACGTCGTGGCTGGGCGGCAATGCGGACGGCACCACCGGCGACTTTTCGCTGGGGCTGCGCGGGCACCTGATCGAGAACGGGAACATCGGACGGCCCGTCGGCGAGATGAACGTGACCGGCAACCTGCGCGACCTGTTCGCGCAACTGGTTGCCGTTGGCAACGACCCGTACCCGTACTCGTCGACGCTGGCGCCGTCGCTGGTTTTCGAAGGCGTCGATTTTTCCGGCGCGTAAGCGCGTCGATCGTTCAGTCGCCGGTTGACGACTCGGCGTCGAATTTCTCGACGTCCTCCATCCGTGCGACCAGTCGGCTGCGCGTTTCCTCGAGTTCCTTCTCGCGGTCCGGGTGTTCGTCGATGCGCGCCTCGATTTCCTCGATCTGCCGGCGCTTGACGTTTTCCGCATCCGAGTCCTCGATCGCCAGGAACTGGTTCATGTGCTCGATCCGGTCAAGCTCGACCTTCAGGCGCATGCGGGCAAGCCGCAGGTGGTCCAGGCTGTCGGCATCCAGGCCCGCAACGTCGCCGAACTTTTCCGCCACCTCGGTGAGCCGGCGATTGTGCCGGTCGTCGCGATCGGCACAGAACAAGAAATGGACCAATACGTCCCGAAGGCCCTTCTCGTTATCTACTGGCTTCAGCCA
>CALKYK010000468.1 GCA_938003715.1 uncultured Gammaproteobacteria bacterium | reverse complement strand
AGGCCCTGGAACTGCGTGTTCGTGAACACGTAGCTGTCGATCACCGTGCCGGGGATACCCTGGTCGATGCAGAGCTGGCGGGCGCGCGAATCGTCCTGGGCTCCGAGCACGTTGCCGTCCGGATCGTTGAAGTTGTTCGAGCACGGGTCACCGAGGCCGACGCCCGGGAAGTTGATGGTCGCCGGGCGGAACAGCTCGCTGATGTTCGGTGCGCGAAGCGCCTGCTGGTAACCACCGCGAACCGTAAAGTTCTCGTTGATGTCCCAGATGCCCTCGGCCTTGAACGAGGTCATGTTGCCGGCCGTAGAGTGATCTGCGAAGCGCGCACCGACCGTAAAGTCGAGATTCTGCGCCATCGCAGCGTCGGCCAGCAGCGGGAAGTTCGCCTCGACATACATCTCGGTCGAGTCGGTCTTGCCGCGCACGACGTCCTGTGCATTGAAGCCCGTGATGTCGACGATCGTCGAACCGGTGACGGGGTCCGTCGTCCGGCCGGTCAGTACGGCATCGGGCAGGAACGAATACTCGTCGGCCTTGTACATTGCGCCGATGGCGACCTGCGCCGAGCCGGCCGGCATTTCAAACATCTCGCCGCGGATGAAGCCCTCGACCACACGCTGCGATATCGATTCGGTATTGATCGCATTGCGAGTGAAATGCGGGATACATTCCGGCTGGATCGAGTTGATGCCGAACGGGTTGATGGCCGATCCGCAAACGGATGCACCGTGATCGGCCGCCAACGACAACTCGTAGAACGCCGATCGCGAGATATTGCCTTTCTGTACCTCGTCGCTGTAGACCCGGCCCCAGGAACCATAGGCTTCCCAGGTCCAGCTTTCGGCGAACGGCAGCACGCCATTGGCGCCGGCCACCGCCTGCACGGCTTCGTACTCGAGCGAGCGGATGCGCGGACCGGCTTCGATCATGCGCTTGCGCATGCGGAACGGCGCAGTCGGATTCGGTCGCGAGGCCAGGAGCGCCTGCACGTCGGGATCCAGGTTCGGATTGTCAGGGCGCACGTACAGGCTCGTCGCCGGGGTCGGCGCGAGCTGGCTGTCGGCCGTGTAGTTCGCCCACATGATCTGAGCGAATATCTCGGTATTTTCGTCCAGCTCAAAGCCGGCCTTGCCGAAGAACGACTTGCGCTCGAGCGGCAGCTCCAGGTAGTTCGGCGGTGCGTAGTTGTACGTGTAGTTCGCCGGATTGACGGGTTGCTGCGGCTCGTTAGTATCGCCGGTGAAGTTGAAGACCGGTGCCGTCGAGAAAATCGAACCGTCCGGATTGAAACCGAAGTTCTGCGTCGGTGCGATGTCGCCGGCCATATAGCTCGGATCTACGCCGGAGAAGTAGGTGTCGACGGCGGCCTGCGTCGGCGCATTCGTGCCGATCGCATCCCAACGTCCCTGGCGAATCGTCGATGAACCGAGCGGCTCGAAGCTGTCACCGTCCCAGTCGAGGGCGACATTGGAAAACGGGCGATCGCCCTGCAGGACACCCTCGCGGTCGGCCCAGTTGACGGTACCGAACGCATAGGCACGACCATCATCGCTTTCCACACCGGCAGTAAGGCCGAGCGACGTCCTTTCGCCGTCGTCTTCGCTGGTGATGCCGTAGTTGGCATTCAGTTCGAGACCAACGAAATTGCGCGTCTTTATATTGACGACGCCGGCAATCGCATCGGATCCGTATACAGCAGAAGCGCCGCCAGTGATGACCTCGACATTTTCGATGACGGATGCCGGGATCAGGTTCAGGTCGACGACACCGGTCGCGTTCGACGGTGAGATGCGACGCCCGTCGAGCAGAACCAGCGTTCGACGAGTACCGAGGCCGCGCAACGAAACGTTGGCCTGGCCGCCGTTCGACGGATTGTTAGACGTGGAGGTAATGGACGGCACGAACTGGGGCAGAGTGTTCAGAACCGTTTCGATCGTCGGTGCGCCGGTGTCCTTGAACAACTCGGCGTCCACCGTCGAGATCGGGCTTGCTGCCTGGTAATCCTGGCGGACCAGCCGACTGCCCGTTACCGTGATTTCTTCGATTTGATCTTCGTCGGCCCCTTGCTGCGCAAGCGCAGTCGGTACCTGACCGATGGCGGCGGCGGCCGCACTGAGGCACAGGGCGTGACGAACAGCATTACGAACAGCGTAATTACTACTCATTTTGGCCTCCCATACTCATTGAGAGTGGCTAGATGCGTTTGGAATTAGGCAGTTGGTTCAGACCATTTTCTTCTTAGAGGATCTGCCATATAGCGGCAGCGCACTGTCCGGTGCGACTGAAGCTGCCTGCGCGCAACGCTAGTGGCGTTAATGATACATCTAAATGTCTCAAATGCTACATAAATCGACTTTCACGGGACGCGCAGAAAGAGGCCATTTGCGCCGACAACGGGAACCCGATTTGACCGAAGTTTGGCCGGTTCGCTGCCCGCTGCCGGAACTGCCTGCGGCATCTGTTGCGATTTAGCAACAAAAAGCGCAGCGTCTCGGGGGCAGGCTGATATAAGAAATCGATCTAAACGGCACCGTGGGCCGGGCGCGTTCGTTCGGGGTTCTGGCCGGGCGCCGCCTGCCGCTAGGGCACAGAGCCCCCGGGCACGGCATCGAACGCGATCGTGAGTCGCGTCTCGGGACCGCGGATCGGCGTGGTGCCGTGCCACATGTAGGAAGGAAACAGCGCCAGGAGTCCGGGTCGGGGACGAATGAAAGACTCGGCGCGCGCTCCCGGCACCGGAAATCGCGGTTCGCCGAACTTCAGCCAGCCGTTTTTCGCCTGCTCGTCTGCAACCTCGTCCGGAACGCGGACGTAATAGGCAGAACTCAGCCAACCTTCCGAGTGCACGTGATTGACGTGGTATCCGTCCCGATGCAGCCGCACCGACCAGCAGCCGACCAGTCGCAGCGGACCGGTATTTCGCTCCGTCAGCGGGTGCCCCGGCGCATTGCCCAGTTCGTGCCGGTACTGTTCCAGCGGTACTTCGATGGCACGGAGGAACGCCTGGATGACGGGATCCGGATCGCCCAACAATCCCCGCGGTGTCTGGCTGCCGTTGCGCAACGACTGGTCGAGCGGTGGAGCACTGAACCGGTGCCGGCGCTCCAGGGCAGCCGCCAGGTCGGCATTGAATTCGACCAGCGATTCCCAGCCCTGAGGTACCGGAAGGTCATACGATCTGACGAATCGTTCGAAATCGTAGAGCTCCGCATACCGGGGCCGCCCTGCAAGTCGTGCGACGGTCGCTTCCATCGCGATATACCACTGGTTAATCGGCTGTCTGCTCCGCGCCCGCCGGATCAGCGCTGCAGCTTCGTCGGCGCGGCCGAGGCAAGTGAGCGCATCGATGAGAACATCGTCGAGCGCGGTCAGTGCCGGGTCGATATCCCTGGCTTTCAATGCGGCTTGCACGGCATTCTCGAAGGCGCCCGATTCGAGATGAACCGCCGCCAGCTCGCCGAGCAGCGCGGCATCCGCCGGCGCATCGGCAATATGCGACTCGATCGCCTCACGAGCATCGTCGAACATCCCGGCGCCGCGCAACACCTGCGAATATCCGATGCAGAGCGCGTGATTTTTCGGTTGTCCGTCCAGCGCGCGGCGATAAGTATCCTTGAAATCGTCGCGCCCCTGCATGTACCGGAGCCTCGAGACCAGCGTATGTGCCGCCAGGTTGCCGGGATCGACGTCAATGCGGCGCAAAAGCAGGTGTTCTGCTTCGTCGAACTGCAACAATGCGATGTAGGTGCTCGCCATGTTGAGATCGATTTCGCTGCCTGAAATACCGGACTCGGCCGCAGCTCGAAGCGCTTCGAGCGCTTCCTCGCTGCGACTTTGTTCGGCGAGCAGCGCGCCCAGATTATGGCGGGCCACCGCATACTTCGGATTGATATCCAGCGCCCGTCGGAACGCGTTCTCGGCGGCCGTGCTGTCCCCTGCGATTCGTAACGCGGAACCGAGTACGTTGAGCGCTTCCGCATCGTCGCAATTGCGTTCGAGCAACGGCGACACTGCATCGGCTGCTGCCACGCCGTCGCCGAATTCCGTCAGGGCGCGTCCGAGGCCCAGCCGTGCGGGCCTGAACGCCGGTTCGATGTCCAGCGCGGATCGGTAGGCACGCGTCGCCTCGTCGTAACGTCCGCAGGATGCCAGCAGGTTGCCGAGGTTGGCTCGCACATCGGCCCGGCCCGGAAGTTCACGTACGCACTGGCTCAGCAACGATTCGGCCTGTACCACGTCCCCCTGACCGCGCAGTATCAGCGCCAGGAGATGGCGTGCGTCCGTTGCGTCCGGATGCTTTGCGAGGATGTCTTCGGCTATGGTCCGGGATTCGGCGAGACGGCCCTGCTGAAACAGCGACCCCGCCTTTTCGAGTAACTTCAACCAGACTGGTTGCACAGAAGAATCTCAAATGGGCCATTCGGGCGTACGAGCAGCAATCGCGGATGCCGGGGCGATGCGGGCGGCAACCCGGCATTACGCTCGCGGTATCGCAACGCAACATTATATTAAGGAGTGCCGCAGCAAGGAATCAACGCGACACTGCTTGCGCGCTGTAGGACAATTCGTCCCGATGAGCTGCATCAACGGGAGGGCATCCCGGGTGTCACGATACTGATGGGCTTCAGCCTGAGCATGTCGCTCGAACGCGAGCGCCTGAGTCGCGACTTTGCGGAACGGCGGTTCACGCAGGTGCGCGATGTTCTTATCGAGCTGGACGCAAACCGAATCTTTCAGGCGCTGCTGGCCGACACGGAGTGGAATTTCGTATTCACCGATCGCGGCAAACACGTCGACATGAACTCCGCACAACTGGAACAGCTGGACGCCAAGCACGTCAACGTCCTGCAGAAAGCGATATACGCGCAGGCCGAAAGCAGTTTCCAGTATTGTTACAACAACTACCCGATCTACGACGCGTACAAGGCCGGCCTGAACGAGGGCCACGTCCTGCACGAATTTTTTGAATGGATCAACGGAGAAACTTTTCTCGATTTCGCGCGCCAGATCACGGGATTTGACGACATCAGTTTTGCCGACGCCCAGGCGACCCGGTACAAACCTGGCCACTTTCTGACCGCGCATGACGACGCAGCAGACGACAAAAATCGCCGTGTCGCTTACGTATTCGGCTTTTCCCACGACTGGCCGGTCGACTGGGGCGGCATCCTGCAGCTCCTGGACCGCAATGACAATATCCGGATCGGGGTACGTCCGGAATTCAATACGCTGAACCTGTTTGCAGTACCGCAACGGCACAACGTTAGCATCGTCGCCCCGTTTGCCGGCGGAATGCGCTTTTCTATCTCGGGCTGGTTACGCTACGGCGATCCCGAATGAGCTGCCGCAATCCGCGGCACCGATCTACCGGACGGTTTCGCGTTCCACCAGTTCGTCGATGACTTCCAGCAGCCGCGGATAGCCGCCGGCTTCGCCGGCGCCGGTGCGGTACTTGCCGTTGACAACCACGGCCGGCACGCCGGTAATGCCGTAGCGGCGGGCGAGGTCCTGGGCGACGCGCAGCTTCTGTGACACCTCGAACGAATTCCAGGTGCTGGTGAAATCGTCCGCGCTGACGCCGTGTTTCTCGAACAGCGCCTGGATCGCGTCGACCGAGGCGAGCCGGTTGCCGCGACGATGGTACTCGGCGAAAACGGCGGCGCGGAACTGTGCCGGGTTCTCGATCTTGCCGTTCTTCGCCAGCACCTCTTCGGTGTAGTAGAGCTGCGCATGCAGCTGCAGCAGCGGGTTCCAGACCGCCGGGATACGTACAAAGCGGACGTTGGCCGGCTTCGATTCCAGCCAGCGATCGACGAACGGCTCGAAGTCGTAGCAGTGGTTGCAGCCGTACCAGAACACCTCCGCAACCTCGACCTTGTCGGCGCCGCCGACGGTCGGCTGTGCCGGGACCAGGCGCGCGAAATGCTGGCCCTCGCGGAACTGCCAGTCACGCGATGCCTGCGGCACGTCGGCCTGGGCGAGGATCAGCGGCTTGTCCGTTTCATCTTCCTCGGCGACGTCGCCCGCGGATTCCTCGACCATTTCGGCCGGGCGCTCCGCTTCCGCGGCAATTTCCGGTTCGGCCGCTGCCTCGTCGGCGATCGGTGCTTCGACGTCGTCGGCGACGGGCGCGACGGCATCCGGCGCCGGCTCGGGCTTCAAGAGCAGGAACCCGGCGCCCGCGGCGAGCAGTACGACCAGGATGGCAATGACGAGGTTGCGGTTCATGGGTGGGATCTCCGCCGGGGTATCTTTTCCTCTGACCGTGGTTCGGCCCCGAGGTTTAATCCGGAACTAGTAAAGGCCCTGCATATACGAGGCGAGGGCGAGGATGTCCTCTTCGCTCAGTCGGGAGGCGATGTCGCGCATGACGCGGGTCGGCCCGTCAGAGCGCCGCGCGCCGTCCGCATAGGCGCGGAGCTGCGCCGCGGTGTAGACCGCATACTGGCCGCTGACCGAGGGCACGGACGAGGCCGGGTTGCCGCGGCCGGTGGGTCCGTGGCAGGCGATGCAGGCGGCAACGTTTTCTTCGCGATCGCCGCCGCGATACAGGCGCGCACCGCGATCCACGAGGCTCGGGTTCGCGACCGGCTGCGCCGCGGCTTCCATGCCGGCGTAGTAGACGGCCAGGTTTCGCATGTCTTCGTCCGACAGCATCATGACCTGGCCCAGCATCAGCGCATTGATGCGGGTGCCGTTCTTGAACGCCATCAGTTGCTCGTAGGAATAAAGGGCGTGCTGGCCGGCGATGCTCGGCCATTCGGGATTGACGCTGTTGCCGTCGGTGCCGTGGCAGGCCGCGCAGGTAATCGACTTCGCTTTGCCGGCTTCGGCGTCGCCTTCTACGAGGATCTCAGCCCGTGCGGTCCCGGCCATGAACAGGCCGGCAAGCGTTGCGGCGAATATTCTTCTCATATGGCTGAACCGTAGTTTCACGTCGGTGCACCGGTCACCGGTTGTCGAGTGTCCTGGAGTTGGGCCGCCCGGTCTGCCGCAATGTCCCTTGCCGCCGGGCAGGGTAGCCGCCAAACTGCGCTCCGGGCACCGGATTATACACACATCGCGCCCGCTCCGAGACAGCCCCATGTCGCAGTATCCACACGCAAAATTCCTGCTGTCCGCCAACGCGCCCGGGCAGTTCGTCGCCGATCGCGGGGCCGAGGTCGCCGTGGCGGGGCGTTCGAATGCCGGCAAGTCGAGCGCCATCAACGTCATTGTCAACCGGCGCGGGTTTGCTCGCGTGAGCAAGACCCCGGGGCGCACGCAGCTCGTCAATTTCTTCGAGCTCGAAGCCGGGCGGCGCCTCGTCGACCTGCCCGGCTACGGCTTCGCCCGCGTCACGGAGGCGACCCGGCGCCACTGGGGCGAACTGATGCAGGCGTATTTCGCGTCGCGACAAAGTCTTGCCGGGTTGTTCATCGTCGTCGACGTGCGCCGCGGCATCGCGGATTTCGACCGGCAGATGCTGGAGCTTGCCGGCTCGCAGTCGATCCCGGTGCACATATTGCTGACCAAGGCCGACAAGCTGAAACGCGGCCAGGCGGCGAAAGCGCTGCTCGAAGCGCGCAGGGCGCTAGACTCGCACGCGACCGTGCAGCTCTTCTCGGCCCCGAAGCGGCAGGGAGTCGACGAAGCCCGCCGCCAGCTCGACGCGTTCCTCTCGGGCAGCGACGACGGCTGAAAAAAACCCCGGTGTGCCTTGCGGCGCACCGGGGCCAAGTAAACGCAACAGGCTTGGGGTGACCGTGTTGCAGATCCGTTTAGGGAGGTAAACGGACGAGTGCCAAGCACTCGGATATTTTGAACGCGGCGCCGGGAGCAAGTTCCCGCGGCGCGCTAAGCTTTTGATTATCGGCAACTAATCAAGACCGACGCCGGCCGCGTCAGTGGGCCTCGTCCCAGTTCCCGCCGAGACCGGATTCGACCTTCAGCGGCACCTTGAGCGACGCTGCCGCGGACATGATCGCGGTGATTTCGGCCGTCACCTCGTCGGCGGCCGCCTCCTCGACCTCGAATACGAGCTCGTCGTGCACCTGCATGATCATGCGCGCCGGGACTTTCTTCGCCTCGAGCCAATCCTGCGTCGCGATCATCGCCCGCTTGATGATGTCGGCCGCGGTGCCCTGCATCGGCGCGTTGATCGCACTGCGCTCCGCGTACTGGCGGCGCTGCACGTTGCGGTCGTTGATTTCCGGCAGGTACAGTCGGCGGCCGAAGTCGGTTTCGACGTAGCCTTCCTTGCGAGCCTTTTCGCGAATGTCGTCCATGAACTGCTTGACGCCCGGGTAGCGTTCGAAATACAGGTCGACGTACTCCTGCGCCTGGTGACGGCTGATGCCCAGTTGCTTGCCGAGGCCGAACGCCGACATGCCGTACATCAGGCCGAAGTTGATCGCCTTGGCCGAGCGCCGGTGCTCGGCGGTGACGTCGTCCGGTTCCAGTTCGAAAACCTCGGCAGCGGTGGCGCGATGTACGTCCTGGTCGTCGTGGAAGGCGCCGAGCAGGCCCTCGTCACCGGACAGGTGCGCCATGATGCGCAGCTCGATCTGCGAATAGTCCGCGGCCAGCAGCAGGTGACCGTCCGGCGCGACGAAGGCCTGGCGGATGCGACGGCCCTCCGGCGTGCGGATCGGGATGTTCTGCAGGTTCGGGTCGGTGGACGACAGGCGCCCGGTGGCGGCCACGGCCTGGTGATAGGACGTGTGTACGCGCCCGGTCGCCGCCGCGATCTGCTGCGGCAGCTTGTCGGTATAGGTGCTCTTCAGCTTGCTGACGCTGCGGAAATCCAGGATCATGCGCGGCCGGTCGTACTCGGCGGCGAGCTCCCGACGCACCTCTTCCGCCGTCGACGGCTGGCCCTTCGGCGTCTTGCGCACGACCGGCAGGCCGAGTTCGCCGAACAGGATTTCCTGAAGCTGCTTCGGCGAGCCGAGGTTGAACGGTCCGCCGGCGAGTTCGTGCGCCTGCTTTTCCAGTTCGTGCATGGTTTTTTCGAGTTCGCCGCTCTGCTTCTTCAGCATCTTCCGGTCGAGCAGGACGCCGGTCTCCTCCATCGCCGTCAGCACCGGCACCAGCGGCTGCTCGATGCGCTCGTAGACCTCTTTCA
>CALKYK010000467.1 GCA_938003715.1 uncultured Gammaproteobacteria bacterium | reverse complement strand
CAGACGGCGATGGCGAAAAACGCGACGCCGAGCGGCGCGGTGCCGAGTTCGCGCTTGCCGAGCAGGAGGCGCACGCCGAGTCCCGCGTAACTCACGGCAGAGATGCCGAGCAGAATGGCGGTGACGACCGTAAGGCTCATCGGCGGCTGGCTCGAAATGTCCCCAAACCCCGGATGTTAGCGGCCGCACTGCGGTTAATCTGGGACCTGATCCACAGCTTTGCGCGCTGCAGCACCCGGGCCTGGAAACTGTCGCCGGGTGGCGACGGTTCGTCCCCGTAAGTCATTGATTTCGAGGAATGAATTGCGAATCTGTGATGCAGTTTCTGGCGCCCCTCGGCGTTGCGATGCAGCATCGGGACATTGCGGAGCGGAGTGCCGTGGTGTCCGACAAAGCGAAAAACACCGTCGTGGTAAAGCGCCCGTCGAAGGTGCGCACCGACGAGCGCGGGCAATCGGTATGGTCCGACACCGTCGAGACCGCGAACCTGGAACTCGTTTCGACGCAGATGCTGAAAGGCATCCTGACCTCGCGCGATGCTTCGGAACTCGAGGCGATTCGCGACAGCGTCAACCTGGACGAAGACGGCGTGCTCGCCCGCAGCCCCGAGTCCGGCTCGTTCGAAATCATCACAAACGAGGAGCTCGAGGAAATCCTCGCCAGCAACGACCACCTGCCGGAAATTCGTCGCCCGGCGGATTCAACGCTCGAGCCGCTTCGCGACTATGCCGGGGACGAGGAGCTGGCGCTGGTCAGCACGCTGGCACTGCGCAAGGTGCTCCGTGACGGCGACGATACCGCCGAGGACCCGGCCGAAGAAATTCTCGACGACGGCAGCTTCGACCCCTACAACTCAGGCTGACCCGCGGACGCGCACACCTGTCGAAAAACCCGCCGCGCATGGCCCGGCGGTATCTGCTCGATCAACGGCAGGAATTTCTCGGCGCTGTTTTCGGCATTGAGGAGCTTGCCGAGATATGGATCGTCGTCGGCGCGCGCCGCGACGCGCCAGTACAGGATCGCGATCGATACAGCGAGCCGGGCCTTGATCAGCGTGAACAGCAGGTCGATCTCCGCATCATCGAGCCGTTGCACTGCGTGGTAGCCGGCGACGAAATCCGCAATAAGCTGCAACGGATGACCGTCGAGACCGCGCAGGTAGCACGCGCCGATTGCGACGTCGGCAACGAGCGGCGCTTCGAGCATGTCGCCGAAGTCGATGATGCCCGCGACCGATTGCGGGTCGTCCCTGCGCAGCAGCACGTTCTCGGTGTTCAGGTCGCTGTGTATGACCTGGCGACGGAGCGCCGGAAACGCGGGCAGCGCCTCGCGTTCGAACTCGTCGATGGCCCGGGTCACCACGTCGCGCAGCGAATGGTTTTCGATGTGTGCGAACAGCGGGCGAATCGCATGCGCCTGCTGCAGGTCCCAGAGCAGCGAGTGGCGGCTGCCTTCGTGCTCGAATCCTGCAAGTGCCAGGCCGAGATGCGCAAGTGAGCGGCCCATGTCGCGCGCAAGCCCGGCCGACACCGGGCCGCCATCCAGCGGCGTTCCGTCCACCCAGGTGACGACCCGTGCGACGTGCGTGCCCTGCCCTGAATCCACCGCGATCGAAGCGCTGCCGTCCAGCGCCGGCACTATCGCCGGCACCTCGACCGGCAAAGCGTTCGCCGCGGCATAGTGCGCGATGTGCATTAGTGCCTGCACCTGGAAATCCGTGACCAGCGGGTCCTCCGCGGCGTTGGCAATTTTCAGCACGTAGCGGCGCCCGTCGTTCGCGTCGAGTCGGAAGTTGGAGTCACGTTCGCTCACCAGCCGTTTCGCGCGAGCGTTGAGCCCGTAATGCGTCCTGGCGATATCGATCGCGTTCCCGGCACTGAAATCCGGCGGCACGGCTGCGATCACGTCGAGCGGGTTATCGTCCTGCACGCTGCGTTTCCAAACGGTATGGCGGCGAGCAGTATGCCGGATTCGCGCATTGGCCACCTCCGCCGGCCCGGTTCGCCGCCCTGCGGCGATGCGGTTACAATTGTCGATCCCGCCCAAACCTTCCCACCCAGCAAAGGAACCGCTGCCATGCCGCTCGAGATCACGTTCACGCTGAGCGACCGTGACCTGGAACATTTCCAGAAAATCGTCGACAAAGCGAAAGCGACGATGGAGGCCGTGCGCGACGCGGACGAAATCAAGGACGCGGCGCGGCAGCTCATTGTCGACGCCCGAGCGAACCCGCTGCCGGATTTCATTGCGCACCGGCTGCTGCGTCTCGAAACGATCATCGACATGATCGAGGATCAGGAATGGCAGCTCGCAGAGGACGACGTCGAACGCGTGCTCGGCGCGCTGGTGTATTTCTGCAGCCCCGAGGACCTGATCCCGGATCACGTTCCCGGGCTCGGATTCCTCGACGACGCGATCTACGTCGAGCTCGTGATTCGCCAGCTGAAAGCCGAGGTCGAGTCCTACGAGGAGTTCTGCGAGTTTCGCAAGGTCGAGGAACAGCGGCGACAAGAGAACGGCGAGGACCCGTACGTCGATCGCGACGCGTGGCTGGCGGAAAAGCGCAAGCTCCTGCACAAGGAAATGAAAAAGAAGCGGCGGCTCGGCTTGAAGGGGAAAATCTGGCGCCCGCGCTGGTAGCGACGACGCGGAACTGCCGATCAGTTCCCGGCGCACCGCCCTGTAATCGGCAACAATGGGCGGTCCATGGACCGTCTTTTGAAAATCGCGCGTGACGCCGAGCCCGGCCCGGGCATCTGCTTTTCCGGAAAGCCGTACGGCAAGTCGGGCCTGCGCCGTTTCCTGACCGACGTCCTGTCGCTCGCCAACGCGAGCGTATCCGGCAAACGCTACATCGTTACCGGCGTCGAGGTGGATGCCGCCGGCCGGCGGCGTTTTACGGATGCCGGCCGCCAGGACGGTGGAGACGCGCCGCCGTACGCGTCACTGGTCGCCGATTTCATCGAACCGCCGGTGACGCTGCGGCACGAGCGGATCGCGCTGGACGAGCGCGAGCTTGACGTGTTCGAAATCGCCGATTGCCAGGACCGCCCGTACATGATGCGCGCCGATTTCTCGGAGCGCCTGCGCCGCGGCGACGCCTACGTCCGCGTCGAGGAGGGTTCCGTAAAGATGGGCCGGCGCCAGCTGCAGGACCTTTTCGCCGGGCGTTTTCGCGACGCGGTCGGCGCGGAGCGCATCGAGATCGGCTTTCCCGGGGACATCCTGCACAAGCGGCTCACCGTCGAGACGGTGGATCTCGGCCGCATGCCGTCGGCAGTCGAGAGCGACAAGCTGCGGCAGCTGATCGACGTCAAGGAACAGTCCACGAATTCCGGCGCGACCACGACCCTGGCCCGCCTGACGCACGCCCGGCTGTTCGGCTCCGACAGCCCGTTCGAGGATCCGACGACGACGAGCCTGTTGCGCGAAGCCGAAAACGTGCGCGACAAGTACGAGGCCGACGACCGCTGGTTCCTCTTCGGCACCCACGCCAACGCACTGCAGGTCACGTTGCTGAACCAGGGCGAGGAGCCGCTCGAGAATGCGTCGCTCACGCTGCTGATGCCGGCACACGAGGCGTTCCTGGTTGCGACCGAGCTGCCACTGCCACCGGGGGAGGAGGCAAACCCGGTGCGGCTCGGCGAATACCCGCCCGTCGCGATTCGCGGCGGCCGTGGCGAGGTCACGACGATCGCGGGCGACGTGCCGCCCGACCTGCCGACGGAGGCGTTCGACATTGCGCCGCGCTACTGCGTCGGGGCCGAGCTCGCCGGGCGCCGCCTGGCAATTCGCTACACGCTGTCCGCGAAAAACCTGCGCCGGCCGGCGCAGGGCAAGCTCTACCTGTCGTTTCGTTCGCCGCGCGCGATCGCCGCAGCGTAATTCACTCCGGCTTCACCGCGCCGATGACGTCCGCGATCTGCGGCCGCGCGGCGGCGAGTTCCTCGGCATCGAGCGCGTCGAGTTCGTGCGGGAACACGAGCCACTCGGCGGTTTCCTTCAGGTAGAAGTCCGGCACGAGGTCGGTCTCGTTCCGCGACGGCTTGTACCACGGCACCGCGACGGCGATTTCCTGCGGCGTGTTGCCGCGCGCCTGGCGCCGGATCTCCTCGATCACGGCCTTGATCGTGTTGCCGGTGTCGAACACGTCGTCGACGATCAGCAGCCGGTCGTCGTGGCTGACTTTCTTGATGAAGTAGTTGAGTCCGTGCACGGCGACGTCGCCGCGATCGTCGACGCCCACGTAGGACGAAGTGCGGATCGCGATGTGATCCGACTTGATGCCGCAGTACGCGAGCACTTCCTGCACCGCCATGCCGACCGGCGTGCCGCCACGCCAGATCGCGACGATCATGGTCGGCTCGAATCCCGATTCGAGGATCTTGACGCCGAGGTGAAACGAATCCTCGAGAAGCTGGCTCGCGGACAGAACGGTCTTGTCCATCAATTCTGCAGTGTGGTTATACTCGGTGCCGCAATGTTACACGCACTCCGACAGACGCCGAAACCGCGCCCCGCATGAACAAGACTTTCGTCGCCGCCGATGACCTGCTGCTGGATTCGTTTCGGCTGGCGGCGGACATCTATCGCTCCGGATTCCGCCCCGATTTCCTGGTCGGCCTGTGGCGCGGCGGCAGCGGCGTCGGCATCGCCGTCCACGCGGGCCTCGAATACCTGGGCGTCGAGACCGACCACATCGCGATACGAACAGCGTACCCGGGCCAGCCGGGCTATACGAAGATGGTCAACAAGGCCAAGCGCATCCGCGCGCACGGCCTGCGCTACCTGCACGAACGGGTCTGCGAGGAGCACTCGATGCTGATCGTCGACGACGTCTACAGCACCGGCTCCAGCGTCAACGCGGTGATCACACAGCTCGGCAAGAAGGCGCGCCGCAACCTGCCGCACGACATCCGCATCGCGACCGTTTACTACCGTCCGACCGAACGCACGATGCGCGCGCCGGATTTTTTCGTTCACGAAACCGCCGACTGGCTGCACCTGCCCTCCGAGCTCACCGGGCTGACGCTCGAGGAAATGCGCGAGCACAAGGCCGAGATCCGGCCGCTCGTGGACCGGCTTGAGGCGCTTGCCGCGAAGAAAAAGAAGCCGGCGGCCTAGCCGGCGGCGTATGCGAGGCTGCCCATGACCCGCGTCTCGGCGACGTGCCTGTCGTCGCCGAGCATGATCAGCGCGAACAGGCGCTCCTCGAGTTCCGTCGCGTTGCCGAGCCGTCGCGCCGTGATCGATGCCGCGTCGCCGTCGAGGACGACGAAGTCCGCTTCCTTGCCCACCGCGAAGTTGCCGATGCGATCGTCGAGGCAGAGCGCCTCCGCGGCGCCGAGCGTGGCCAGGTACAGGGCGCGAAACGCCGGCAGCGGCTGGCCCCGGACGTGCAGCACCTTGTAGGCCTCGTGCAGTGTGCGCAGCACCGACAGGCTGGTGCCGCCGCCGACGTCGGTACCGACGCCGACCGGGATCCGGTGCCGGCGGGCGGCGCGCAGGTCGAAGTGGCCGCTGCCGAGAAACAGATTCGAGGTGGGACAGAACGCGATCGAGCAGCCGTGCGCCGCCATCTGCGTGCGGTCCTGCTCATCGAGGTGCAGCGAATGCGCGAACACCGCACGCTCGCGGGCCAGGCCGAAGTGCTCGTAGACGTCGAAGTAGCTGCGGCTCCAGGCGAACTGGCGCGCGATGAGCTGCACCTCTTCCTCGTTCTCCGCCAGGTGCGTGTGCACGTGAACGTCGGGGAATTCGGCGGCGAGCCGGCCGGCAGCGGCAAGCTGCGCTTCGCTTGACGTCACCGCGAACCGCGGCGTGATCGCGTAGCCCAGGCGACCGCGCCCGTGCCACTTCTCGAGCAGCTCGCGGCTGTCGGCGTACGCCGAGTCCGGGTCATCGCGAAGCGTTTCGGGGCAGTTGCGATCCATCATGACCTTGCCGGAGACGAGGCACAGGTTGCGCGCCTCGGCCGCGGTGAAGATCGCGTCTACGGATGCCGGGTGCACGGTCGGGAACACCAGCGCCGTCGTGGTGCCGTTCGCGAGCAGCTCGTCCAGGAAGAATTCGGCGACTTCTGCGGCGTGCTCCGCGTCGGCAAAACGCTCCTCGGCGGGGAACGCGTAGCGGCTGAGCCAGTCCATCAGCTGCTCGCCGTAGGAGGCGATGATGTCGACCTGCGGGAAATGCACGTGGCAGTCGATGAAGCCGGGCACGATCAGGCGACCGCGATGATCGACGATTTCGATGTCCGGCCCGAGCGTGGGCTCTACGTCCGCGGCAGGTCCCAGCGCCGCGATCCTGCCGTCGCGGACCAGCAGCAGGCCGTCCTCGAAATGTTCGATTTTCGACCGGTCCCCGGACTCGCCCGGATCGGCGAGGCAGTGCAGGATCGAACCGCGAAACGCCGTCACGGCGCCACCAGCAGCACCGGTTCGTCGAACACGAGTTCCTCGCAGTTGTCCGCACCGGCGCGGTCGACGACGAGGAATTCCTGCTCGCGTTCGAAAGCGATCAGCGGCATGTGCCAGGTACCGCGGTGATAGTTGATGCCCTGCCGGCCGTTCGTCACGAATGCCCGCAGGTCTTCCCGCGCGACCGTCTCGCCGGGCGGGCCGACGACGACGGCGAAACGAAACGGCGTGCGCGGGATGAACGCCTGGCTGCCGAGCGGATGGCGTTCGACCATGTCGAAACGGTACGGCAGCGACGACGGCGTCCGGCAGCGCACGATGCTGAGCGCGACGCGGCCATCGACGTTGACTGCGGCGAGATTGTCGAAACGCTCGAAGCGCGCATCGTTCATCGCCGCCACGACGCCGCGACCTGTTTCGATCACGTCACCGTAGGGCGCAAAGCGTTCTGCGGTGAGCGGCACGGCCTCGAGCCTGAATTCATCCATCGTCGTGCTCCGCCGGCCGGCCGAAAACGCGCAGCCGGCTCACCCCGCCATCCGGAAAGATGTTCAGCCGAAGGTGCGAGACGATGCCGACATCGGCGAGCTCGGCCGCGAATTCGTGCACGCAATCCGCCTCGAGTTGCGTTGCCGCGAGCAGCACCGGCCAGTCCCCGCTCGACGCCTCGAAATCCTCGTTCCCTGTCATCATCGCTGCGCGCAGCTCTGCGCGATCCGGGTAGTTGCCCTTGAAATGCGCGGTGTCGATCTGCACCCGCTCGATGGTTCCCGGGCAGCCGAGCTTCAGTACCACCCAGTCGTTGCCCGGCTGGCGCCGGCGCGCGGTTTCCCAGCCGTCGCCCATGTTGATGCCCCGCCCGGGCAGGTTCAGGTTGTGCATGCTGCCGAAGTGCTCGTCGTTGCAGGCCACCGCGCGGCCGCCGTTTTCGATGGCGAAGAGGTCGATGACGTCGTCGCGCGAAAAACGGGCGGGGAGCGGCCGCACTTCGCCGTAGATCCGGAGGCGCGCGACGCCGCCGTCCGGGTAGATGTTCAGCCGGCAGTGCGTGACGCTGCCGTCCGACTCCGCCGCCACGTAGTGATGGCTGTCCCCTTCGAGCTCGCGCCGCGGCACCAGTTCCTGCCACGCCGACTCGTCGGGCACCTCGTCGTCGCTGACGCAGACGTCGATCGACGCCGCGGGCGGATAGTTGCCGGTGAAGTGCCGCGTGTCGATGTCGAAGCCGCGAATCAACCCGGGAATGCCCAGCCTGACGATTGCGCAGTCGTGACCGGAAACGCGTTTGCGCCGCGACTCCCAGCCGTCCATCCACTTGCCGTGCTCGTCGTATTTGCCCGGTATGAACACCGGCTCGGTCGGCAGGATCAGCCGCTCCTTGGGCGCAAAGAAGTCGTCCGTGGCAAAAACGACGCGGCTGCCGAGGCGCGGCTGCTCGAGCCGCGACCACTGGTGAAACGGGTTGCCGACCTTCTCGTTCAATGCGCGTCCATTGCTTCGAGTCTCAATCGTGCGATCTTGTGAATCTCGGCGATCGCCGTGTCGAACTCGGTTTGCCGGTCGTGCCGCAGCCGCGCGTCGAACGCACGCAGGATGGCCTGCACGCTCGAGCCGCGCACGGCCATCACGAACGGAAAGCCGAAGCGGTCCTTGTAGCGCGCGTTCAGCGCCTGCAGCCGCGCGTAGTCGGATTTGGTCAGCCGGTCGATGCCGGCGCTCCTTTGCTCCGCGGTCGAGTCCCCGGTGAGTTCGCCGGCGACCGCCGCCCGGCCCGCGAGGTCCGGGTGTGCGCGGATCAGCGCGAGCTTTTCCTCGTCGGTAGCCGCGTCGACGATGGCCGCCAGCGTCCGCGCGAGCGAGTCCGTTATCGAGCCGTGGCGGTCGAAAGCGCGTTCGGCCACCCACGGTGAATGCTCGTAGACGCCGCCGTAACGTGACACGAATTCGTCGCGCGTCATCGCTCGAGTCCGCCGAACCAGGCGTCGATCAGCGCGCGTTCCTCGTCGCTCATTTGCGTCAGGTTGCCGATCGGCATCGCGCGCAGCACGACCGTCTGCTGGTGAATGCGCACGGCCTCGGCGAGGATCTGTTCGTCGGTATCGAGCATCACGCCGCCGGGCGCGGCCGGGAACGCGACGTGGGTCGGGTTCGCGGAATGACAGTTCGCACAGCGCTCTGCGACGACCGGTCGGATCGCGTCCAGCGTCACGGCCGCTCGCGTCGTTGCGCGCGACGGCGGCGCAATCGCCACCGCGACGGCGAGCAGGATCAGCGCTGCAATCGCGATCGGCAGCGGCGACGCCCTGCCCTTGTGGCGTGCGACGAACCAGACGCGAATCAGCGCGCCTGCGAGCGTGATCGCAATCAGGATCAGCCAGTTGTATTCGTGCGCGTAGGTCAGCGCGTAATGGTTGCTGGTCATGACGAACAGGACCGGCAGCGTGAAGTAGGTGTTGTGCACGCTGCGCTGCTTGGCGCGGATGCCGTCCACCGGATCCGGCGCGCGGCCTTCGGCCGCGGCGGCGACGAGCCGGCGCTGTCCGGGAATGATGACAAAGAACACGTTCGCCACCATGATCGAGCCGAGCGCCGCGCCGAAGTGCATGTACGCGCCGCGTCCGCCGTACAGCTGGCACAGGCCAAAGGCCAGGAACGAGGTCAACAGGAACAGGACCAGCGCGAGCAGGTTGTCGTTCCTGCCGAGAGGCGAGCGGCACAGCCCGTCGTAGACGAGCCAGCTCGCCACCAGGATGACCGCCGCGATCGAAACCGCCGCGAGCGGTGACAGGTCCATGACCGTGCTGTCGACCAGGTACACGTCGGCGCCGTACCAGTACACGAGCGCGAGCAGGAACATGCCCGAAATCCAGGTCGTGTACGCCTCCCACTTGAACCAGTGCAGCGTCTCGGGCAGCGCCTTCGGCGCAACGCGATATTTCTGCGCGTGGTAGAAGCCGCCGCCGTGCACCGACCAGAGCTCGCCGCCGACGCCTTTCTCGTCGTCGCCGGGCGCCTTCGGCGCTTCGAGATGGTTGTCCAGCCAGATGAAGTAGAAGGACGAGCCGATCCAGGCGATGCCGGTGACGAAATGCACCCAGCGCCCGAGTATGTTCAGCCACTCGAGAACATAGCTCTCCATCTAGCGGACCCCGGCCGGCAGAGGCCGCGGCGCGGGCGCGACGCCGGACCGGGCGTCGCGCGCCTGCAGGAGTTCGGCGGCTACCGCGATGGCGATGGATGCCGGCCGCTTGTCGTCTATCCCTGCGATGCGGATCGGACACACGAGCCGCTCGAGTTCTGCTTCGGACAGGCCGAGTTTCGCGAGCCGGCGCTCGAAGCGGCGGCGTTTCGAGACCGACCCGATCAGCCCGCAGTAGGCCGCGTCGTCACGACGCAGCGCGCGGTCGCAGATCTCGAGGTCGAGCGGATGGCTGTGCGTCATGATCACGTAGTGCGCGCCGGGCGGCATCGCCGCCACCTCGTCGGCGGGTGCGGCCGTCTCGACGGCCTGCACGTTGTCGGGCAGCGTTGTCGGGAACGCGTTGCGTCGGCTGTCGATCCAGCGCACTTCGCAGTCGATGCGCGACAGCACGTCGACGAGTGCCGTGCCCACGTGCCCGGCGCCGAACACCGCGACGTGAAACGCGCTTCGGGTCAAAGGTGTCAGCAGGAAGCCGTCCTCGCGCCCTGCCGCGCATCCCGGTACGAGCCCCGCGCGCGCAGTGGCCAGCACCGTGGCCGGAAGCGGCGCGGCGGCGCCGAACGATTCAACTCCCTGCGCATCGACGAGCCATTTGGTCGAAGGGTCACCGACAGCGGTGATCAGCATCGTGTCGCGACGTTCGTCACGCGCGGCGCGGACGGCGTCGAACCAATCGTCGCGCCGGCATTCGACGAGTTCGAACAGCACGTCGGCAACGCCGCCGCAGCACTGCCCGCAGTTCGCGCCGAGCACGAAGCGGCGCAGCGCAGGTTGCGGCCGAACGCCTTCAGCGAGAAGCCGGCAGGCCGCTTTCGTGCACTGGTATTCGAGCTGGCCGCCGCCGATCGTGCCGATCGTTTCCCGGCTCGTGACCAGCATGCGCGCGCCCGGCTCGCGCGGCGCCGAACCGCGCACGCCGGCGACGGTCAGCAGCACCGCGCGCTCGCCGGCATCGAGCAGCTTGTCGAGCGCGTCGATCCATTCGTTCACGCTGCACCCCGCTGCCGCGTCACCGCGGCGAGTATTGCTTCGGGCGTCGCCGGCGCATCGAGCTTCGGCACGGAAGAGTAGCCGTCGATGCTGGCGACGGCGTCGCGAATCGCCTGGAAAACCGACAAGGACAGCATCAGCGGTGGTTCGCCGACCGCCTTGGACCGGTAGATCGTCTCCTCGCGGTTCGCCGCCGACTCGAGCAGGCGCACGCGGAAATCGACCGGCAGGTCGGAACAGGTCGGGATCTTGTACGTCGACGGCGCGTGCGTCCGCAGCGCCCCGTCTTCGTCCCCCCACAGTGCCTCGGCGGTCAGCCAGCCGACGCCCGGGATGAATCCGCCCTCGACCTGGCCGCGATCGATCGCGG
>CALKYK010000466.1 GCA_938003715.1 uncultured Gammaproteobacteria bacterium | reverse complement strand
ATCGGTTTCGATCGGGGCCGTGTCCTGAGCAGCAACGGCAGCCGCCGCGACGATCAACAGGGCCAGGCAAATCACTCGTAACGCAGTCACTTCATTTCTCTCCTGCCCGGGCCACTGCCGTCGACGCGACCTTGCCCTGGCGATGTCATCACTCGCGCAAGAGCGAGCGGATTTCCGTCAGGTACTTCTCCTCGTAGCCGGGCTTGTAGCCGAGGTGGACATGGCGCACGGTCCCCTCGCGGTCGAGCAGCACGGTCACCGGCATTGCGTCCACTTCGTACAGCTTGCTCACTTCCTTGCGCTCGTCGAAAAGCACCGGGAATTTCACGCCGAGTTCCTCGACCATCTGCATGGCGCGACGCGAGTCATCGTCGATGTTGACGCCGAGCAGGCTGAACCCGACGCGCTGGTAGCGGGTGTAGAGATCGTCGAGCAGCGGCATTTCCTGGCGGCAGGGGCCGCACCAGGTCGCCCAGAAATTGATCATGACCACGTCGCCGCGATACTCGGACAGGCGCAGGTTCTCGCCGGTCGCGCTCTTCAGCACGAAGTCGGGCGCGGTGCGGCCTTCGAGTGCGGAGGACGCCGTGGTGACGCCGGCAACGGCGGACAACAATACGCCGAGCAAAACGATTTTAAGTCCTTTCATGGTGCTTCCCTTTGTTTCCCTGAACGACAGCATCCTTTAGTCGTGCATCGGCATCCGTGCGCCGTCACACCGGTAACTCGTCGGCAGGTCGGATCGACGGGTCGCGATCCTCGAATCGGGAAAATGCACATCGCCCGGACGAGCCGCATTGCGGCCGGGCCATCGTCACCGCCCAAAAAGTGACCACCGACGCCTTTACCAGTGGCCCATAGTGACGGCTGCAGCCCTTGGGGTCCGTGAAGATTGTCACAAATGCCCTGTCCTGCCTGAACATAATCGAACGCCCCTCGCGGGCGACCGATCCGGCAACGTAGCCGGCGCCGGTTACGTTAAATCGAAGCGTTGCCTCGGTTTGGCGGCGGCTCGTTCCAGAGCTCTCTGGCCGGCCGCCCGGACATGGTCGCGCACGGGGTCCGCAGCGCGTCGCTGCGGAATGATTATGATAGCCGTATATTTATGAATTTAAAGGAAAAAAGCGTCGCCTTTCGGCGACATGAAGCGAATTTGCGACAGCCGTCACACGGCGGTTGTGGCGGACCTAATCGGGCGTTTTCAGGCCGTCCGAATAAAACATGTTGCCTTCTGCATCGATGACGATGCCCTCGTAATCCGGCAGCGTCGAGATCAGGCGCAATCCGTCATCGACGCCCATCACGAACACCGAAGTCGACAGCGCATCGGTGATGACCGCGTCCGGCCCGATGATCGTTACCGAATGCACCTCGCCCGCCGGCGTTCCCGTCGAGGGCGCGATGATGTGGTGATAGCGCTCTCCGTCCTCGTCGAAATAGCGCTCGTAGTCGCCGGAGGTCGAGATCGCCTCGTTTTCGAGCGGAATCGTCACGGCCACGCGATTCTCGTCGCGCGGATCGCGGACGCCCACCATCCACGGCATGCCGTGCCGGTCGCCGAGCAGCCGCGTATCACCTCCGGCGGTAATGCGCGCGGAGCGGACACCGAAGCTGCGCGCCACCGCCGCGCCGCGCTCGACGGCGTAGCCCTTCGCAATCCCGCCGAGGTTGATGCGCACGCCGGGCCTTTCGAAGCGTATCGATCGCGTCTCCCGGTTCGCTTCGACGAATCGATAATCGATGCGCTCCAGTTCTTCGGCGAGCGTCGCCGCGTCCGGGCGGCGGCGTTCCCGGAAGTCATAGTGCTGACCGACGCTGTCGTAGGTAATGTCGAACGCTCCGTGGGTCAGCACTGATATGTCGAGCGAGCGCAGTACCAGCTGAAAAAGTTCTTCGCCCGGCTCGACCGGCCGCGTCGCTGCTTCGCGGTTGACCTCCGAAATGCGGCTGTCGTCCTTGTAGGTGCTCATCATTGCGTCGATGCGTGCCATTTCGGCAAAAACGGCGTCGACCGCCTCGGCGCCGATTCCGGCATCGTCGTGCCACAGGTACACGCTGACCTCGGTGCCCATGTGCGGCTCGGCACGTGCCTGCCATTCGGCAAGGGAAGGTGTTGAATTCACTGAAAATGCAACCAGAACTGCGGCTAGTAGTGCAGTCGGCGAGCGTTTATCCTTGCTGCCTCGACCCATCGCCCGGGAGGTGCGTTCCGATGTCATTCCTGATTTTCCTCGCTGTAATCGCCGCGCTCGTTGCGTATGCGGTCGGCATTTATAATAGCCTCATCAACCTGCGCAACCGGGTCAAGAACGCTTTCGCACAGATCGACGTACAACTCACCCGGCGCCACGACCTGATTCCGAACCTCGTCGAGGCCGTCAAGGGCTACATGAAGCACGAGCGTGAAACCCTCGACGCGGTCATTCGCGCACGAAACTCGGCGGTTTCGAGCCTCGATGCCGCCAAGGCCGACCCGACGAACGCAGCCGCAATCCAGGAACTCGGCGCCTCGGAGGGCGCTCTCGGCGCAGCACTCGGCAGGCTGTTCGCACTGTCCGAGGCATATCCGGATCTCAAGGCCAACCAGAACATGATGCAGTTCCAGGAAGAGCTGACGAGCACCGAAAACAAGGTCGCTTTCTCCCGCCAGGCATTCAACGATGCGGTTCTCACTTACAACAACAAGGCCGAGAACTTCCCCAACAACATTGTCGCCAACATGTTCAATTTCGAGCTGGCAAGCTTCCTGGAAATAGAGTCGGAAGAAAAACGCGAAGTTCCCGAAGTGAATTTCACCTCCTGAGGCCGGCCGCGGGCCGGTCGCTCCTCGCCGCCGCGATGCGATGAATTTCTTCGACGCACAGGATCGCGCCCGGCGCGCGACGCGCTGGCTCGTACTCGTTTATGTCATCGCGACGCTGCTGATCGTCGCCGGCGTGACGGCCCTGTTCGGCGTCGCGCTGAACGTGTTCGGCGACGGTGCGGGTGGCGGCAATCCGGCGCTGCTGGGTGCGGTTGCGGCCGCAACCGCACTCTTCATCATCGGCGCGAGCCTGTACAAGACCGCATCGCTATCCGGCGGTGGCGGCCGAGTCGCGCGCCAGCTCGGCGGCACGCCGGTCCCTGCGGACGTGCAGGATCCGCTGCGGCAGCGGCTCAGGAACGTCGTCGAGGAAATGTCGATTGCATCGGGCGTGCCGGTGCCGGAAATCTACGTGCTCGAAGCCGAAAGCGGCATCAACGCGTTCGCAGCCGGCTTCGCGCCCGGCGACGCCGCCGTCGCGGTAACGCGGGGCACGCTGGAACTGCTCGATCGCGACGAACTCCAGGGCGTAATCGCGCACGAATTCAGCCACATACTGAACGGCGACATGCGCCTGAACATCCGCCTGATGGGCGTGCTGTTCGGCATCATGGTGCTCGGGCTGATCGGCCGCACCGTGCTGCGCGGAACACACTACGGCGGATTCGGCTCCAGCCGCCGCAGTCGTGGCGCACCCGCGATCGTCATCATCGCGCTCGGCATGACGATTCTCGGCTGGGTCGGCGTCTTTTTCTCGCGGCTGATCAAGGCGGCGGTATCGCGCCAGCGCGAGTTTCTCGCGGACGCCTCGGCGGTGCAGTTCACGCGGCAGAATACCGGCATTGCGAATGCGCTGAAGAAAATCGGCGGTTACACCGAACAATCGTATTTCCAGGCTGCCGATCCCGAGGAAGTCAGTCACATGCTTTTCGCCAGCGGCATCCGGCGCCTCCGCTCGATGTTCGCGACCCATCCGCCGCTGACCGAACGGATTCGGGCACTGGATCCGCAGTTCGACGAAACGCAGTTTCGACGCGTCGAACCGCAACGCGAATCGGTCGCTGTGCCGGCGGAGGCGGTTGCGGGCTTCGATGCGTACGGCAGTTACGGTCGCGACGGCGATACGCCGGTGGACGAGAGTATCGTGCAGTCGATCGGCAACCCGGGCGAGCGCCACGTCGAGTACGCGCGCGGACTGCGGCCGTCGATTCCCGAAACCCTGTACGCCGCCGCGCACTCGCCGGACGGCGCCTACCTGCTGGCGGTCGCGCTCGTCATCGACGAGGCGCACGAGGCAGCGCAGCTCCGCATCGTCGGCGAACAGCTCGGCGACGCCAGAACCGGCCTGGTGCGCCGCTACGTGGACGAGATGCAGAAAATCGGCCCGGCGTACCGCCTGCCGCTGCTCGAGATTTCATTCCCGGTGCTCAAACGACGGCCGCGCCAGCAGCTCGAATTTCTGCTTGCCCTGAACAGGCGTCTGATCGAGTTCGACGGCCGGGTCGACCTCCGGGAGTTCTGCTACTACCGCGTCATCGCCCGGCATTTGCTGCAGGCGGCCGATCCGTCAGCGGATCGGTCCGGCAACCGGGTCTCCCGCGACCAGGCGCGCCGCGCGGCGGTCACGCTGATTCGCGTGCTGGCCGACCAGGGCCACGACAGCGACGCCGAGCGGGAACGGGCCTGCCGCGCCGGGCTGGCGGTATTCGGCCGCTGGGCGCGCGACGTCGACAAGGTCGAAGTCAGCGACGAGCAATCGGTCGCGGTACTGGACCGCGCGCTGGACGTCCTGGCCAACATCAATACGGCCGGCCGCGAAAGCCTGCTGGACGCGGTAACCGAAACCATCGCCCACGACGGTCGGCTGTCTCTCGAGGAGGCCGAGATGCTGCGCGCCCTCTGCGCGAGCCTGGACTGTCCGCTGCCGCCGCTCTTGGCCGGCAGTCCGGTTCGCTGAGCCCTGCAGACAATTGGCGTATGATGCAGCGCAGGGAACCGCGAAGTGGATCCCGACTCTTAAATTATTAGCTGTAAGCCTTGGGCGGCCACAGCACCTCGGGCACGACCCGACATCAAGGGGAAACGAATCATGCGCTCAGTCAAGCTCAGCCTGCTCCTGCTCCTGTCCTTTGCGTTGCTCCCGGGCGCCTACGCGGCCAGCAAGGAAGAGAAGCGGGTCGCCGATGCCACCGACGTGCTGGACCAGATCCTGCGAATCCCGGAACAGTCGATACCGCCAGCGCTGCTGTCGCGCGCCTACGCGGTTGCTGTCATTCCCGACGTCATCAAGGCCGGCTTCGTGCTCGGCGCCCGCCGCGGCAAGGGTATCCTGGTCGTGCGCCAGGACGACGATACCTGGAGCAACCCCGCTTTCATCACGCTGACCGGTGGTAGCGTCGGCTGGCAAGTCGGCGCACAGTCCACCGACGTCATCCTCGTGTTCAAGAACCGGCGCAGCATCGACGGCATCACGAACGGCAAGCTGACGCTCGGCGCGGACGCATCGATCGCTGCCGGCCCGATCGGACGCCACACGGAAGTCGCCACCGACCTGCGCCTGCAGTCGGAAGTGTTTTCCTATTCACGCAGTCGCGGCCTGTTTGCGGGTGTCGCGTTCGAAGGAGCCAGCGTTTCGATGGACCGCAAGGCCAATGCGGCGTTCTACGGCTCGCCGTCGATCACGCCGGAACGCATATTCGCCTCCAGCGGCAACGCCGCGCCGCAGATCGCGAACAATTTCGTGCAGCTCCTGACGGCGCAGACGCGGCGCCTGCCGACGCAGCCCGGCATGGAACTCGGCGCTACGTCTGCCAGCTCCGCGTCGGACCTGCCGGCGCCGGAGTCGCGGGTACGCACTTACGGTATGCCGGAACCCGACGAGTCGTCGTTGTAACGCAATCGCGCGCGTGCCGCGCTCGGATTCGTAACAGAAATTCGGACGGAGGGTTCGTCCGGAAAACTATTGCGGCGCCTGCTGGCGCCGTTTCAGTTCTTCGCGTATCGCGTCGAGATCGCTCCCTGCCTCGGCGACCGGTTCCGCCGCGTCGGTTTCGGCGGGAGGTGCGGTAACCGCACCGGCATCCGCCTGCGGCGCCTCGGCCGGCATCGACGGCGGCTCGGTGACGACTATCGCGCCGTCCTCCGTGGTAATCACGGTGCCGTCTTCCGGCACGCCGAGGTACTCGGCCTCCTCGCGACGTCGCTGCTCTTCCAGCGCACGCCGCCGCGCCGCCGCGGCGGCTTCCTGGGTGCGCCGCAATGCCTGCCGCTTTTGCTCGGACTGGCGCTCCAGTTCCTCGCG
>CALKYK010000465.1 GCA_938003715.1 uncultured Gammaproteobacteria bacterium | reverse complement strand
AACTCGGTGAAGTTCCCCGCGCGGGCGGCGCCCTGCCAGCCGGCATCGTCCAGCGCGAAGCGGTAGTATCCGTCGCCGTCCGCGTTCGTGTGGACAGTGGATGGACAGCTTTCCGCGTCGAGTTCGACCGTCTGGGTGCGCTCGCTGATCAGCGCGCAACTGCTCTTTTGCTCGTCGCCATCGGTGAAGCTGACGCACATCGGCACGTGCCAGGTGTTCTCGTCAGTGTCGATCGACGAGCCGAGCGGCGCGTAGCGCGCCTGGCTCACGACCAGGCTCGGACTTTCGGCACAGTCGAGTTCCACGGTCAGCAGCGGCACGCCAGGCTGCTCGATGTAGGTCTTGAACGCCGCCTCGATCTCGGTGCGGTCCGAGCCTTCGGCAACCGACGCGATGAAATCATCCGCGGTCGCGACCGAATCCGCGTGCCGGTCCATGTGCAGCCGGATGCCGGCGCGAAACGCATCCTCGCCGACGTAGCGTTCCAGCATGGCGAGCACGCCGCCACCCTTGGCGTAGGTGATGCCGTCGAATGCGCCTTCGATCTGCTCGTTGCGCAGGATCGGCTCGCGGATCTGTCGCGCCGCGGCCAGCGAGTCGTTCGCCATCGCGCCAAGCGCGTCTTTGAGTACCTCGCGATCGAACTCGCCAGCAGGCCAGTATTCGTCCGCGGCCTTGTACATCATCCAGCTCGCGAAGGACTCGTTGAGCCAGATGTCCGTCCACCATTCCGGCGTGACGAGGTTGCCGAACCACATGTGCGCGATTTCGTGCGCGTGAACGGCGGTATAGTTGCGCCGCTGCTGAATTGGCGAGTCCTCGTCCATCAGTAGCAGGATCTCGTCGTAGGTGATGGCTCCGATGTTTTCCATTGCGCCGCCGAAGCTCTCGGGCATCGCAATCAGGTCGAGTTTGCGATACGGGTAGCCGCAGCCGAAGTACTCTTCCATGACGGACAGGATGCCGTCGGTGTTTTTCAGCGCATACTCCAGGCGATCGCCGAGTCCCTTTGCGACGAGTCCGCGCAGCGGCAGCGCCCGGTCGCGCACCGCGTTCGGCGGTATCTCGCCGTAATCGACGACGTCGTACGCACCGACGGCAAATGCGAGCAGGTAGGTCGGCATCGGCCGCGTCGTGGCGAATACCCTGCGGACGTATCCGTCGGCGAGTTCTTCGGCAGAAACCTCCGGCGTGTTCGTGATCGCGACGTGGTCGGCGCGCGCGATCAGCGTGATGTCGAACGGCACCTTGTACCCGGGATCGTCGAAGCCGGGGAATACCTGGCGGGCTGCGATGGGCTGGAACTGCGTCGCCGCGTAGTGGTTGCCGTCACGCTCTACCCGGAACAGGGCATTCGTCGACGTATTGAAGGTTGCGTCATAGGTGAAGCGCAAGCTGTAGTCGCCCGCTTCGACGGGGGACTCGAGCGCCACCAGTGCAACACCCGATTCGAGACGTTCCTCGTAGCTGGCGGGCGTCCTGTCACCGCCTGTGCTTTCGAGATGCACGTCGGAGACCGACAGCCCCTTGCCGTGCAGCCATATGCCGGCCGCGGCTTCGCGGAGCGTGACGTCGATTTCCACATCGCCGGAAAACCGTGTTTCGCCGGGATCGATGCGCAGCGCGAGGTGGTAGTGCCGCGGCACGACAGTGTCGGCGAGCGGGCCAATCGGTGCGTCGCCAATTGTCGGGCTCGTTGGCACCGGATCGCTGCGGGTGCACGCCAGCGCGAGCAACGAAACGGCAGCGAGGACGAACGGAATTCGGAAGTATCGTGCGACGAGCATGTTGATCCCCCCTATAATTATTGTGCTGACGCCTGAAGTGCTGAAGATGACCCGATGTTT
>CALKYK010000464.1 GCA_938003715.1 uncultured Gammaproteobacteria bacterium | reverse complement strand
GTTGCTGCCAACGACGTTGCCGAGTGCCACGCCGGTCACGCCCTGCGCGGTCGCGAGCACCGAGATGACCAGTTCCGGCGCCGACGTGCCGAACGCGACGACGGTCAGGCCGATCAATACCGGCGATATACTGGTACGCCGGGACAACCCGAGCGCTCCGCGCACCAGCAGGTCGCCGCCGAGGACGAGATAGACGAAGCCGCCGAACAGGCGCAGGAAATCAAACCATTCTGTCATCGTCGGGCGTATGGCGCCGTTTGCCGGCAACCTGGTCGAAGTATTCGTTCAGCGTCTCTGCGAGCAGACCGATTTCGTCGTCGGGGCTGGCGTCTGCGCGCAGGTCGGTTTCCCCGTGCCGGACCCTGTCGACGATTTGCGCAAGCTCGCGAATCGGCCGCGCCAGGTAGAAGCCGAGCAGCGTGCCACCGACCACGGCGAACGCGCCGAGCGCGAGTGACAGGTCGACGAGATTGCGCCGGAGCAGTTCCGGGCGCCGGTTTTCCTCTTCGGCGTCCAGCTTGACGACTACGCCCCAGTTGACGTCGGGAATGAAGCGCGTGGCGGCGAGGACTTCTTCCTCCCGGTAGTCGTGAACGCCGCTGGTAAACATCCTGGCAACACCGGTAACCGCGGCCTGCACGTACTCCGGGGGGCTGAACCAGGGCACCGGTTCGTCGGTATGTCGCAGTGAATGCATGAGGACGAGCGATCCCGAAAGGTCGTGTCCGAACACCATCGTTTCCCCGGTTTCTCCCAGGCCACGGTAGTTCCGGGCCAGCGCTTCGATACTGTCCGCGTCGATGACGACTTCGATACTGCCGAGCACCCCGCTGTCCAGCGTCATCAGGCAATGGAAGAGCAGCATCGGCCGCTCGTCAGGCCCCAGGTACAAGCCCGAGTAGTCGACCGCAGCCGGGTCGGTGGACTGCGCCGGCACCGCACCGCGGCTGACCGCGCCCGCCGCCACGAGCTCGTTTCCCTTGCGGTCGAACAGTGTGATGCGCTGAACGGAGGAGGTGGACGCCTGCGCATCGGCGACGATCCGCTGCATGTCGGCGAGCGCCGCTTCATCATTCGAATCCTGGTACGCCTTGAGGTCGAACCGCAGCTGGGTACGGCTGCGAATCAGCCGGACGGCGTCGCGCCAGCCGTCGACGACCTTTTCCAGGTCGCGCGTTTGCGCCTCGACGAGGGCGTCGAGCTGCCGTTCCGATATTTCCTGCAGAAGGTCCGTGGACAGCCGGTACGCAAAAGTGCCGAGCAGCAGCATGCTGAACAGCGCTACCGAGACGAGTGCCAGTGCCAGTTTGGTCCGAATGTCCACGGCGGTTAAGAAAATCCCAAGGGTGCCGATGACAAGGATACCAGCGGACGTCGGTATGGGCCGGGCCCGCGCTCGGCCGGGTGGAATCCCGCGACCGTCGTGAGGCCGTATCGCCAGTCGGTCGCACGGCGACATCAGGGTCGTAGCCGGTACGTGACGTCTGCTGCCGCACGCACGGGAGAATCGATTCGCCGGAATCGTCGACGTCAAATGGATGCTTCGCACACTACCGCGCAGTTCGACACTCCGGGTTTTACCACCGGATCCGGGCATGATGCAGCAGAGCCGCGTATCCCGCGTCGGGACCAACGCAAGGAATTGACGTTTGTCGTACTCGCGGCTGTCCTGCTGGTCGCTTTCGCCGCTCTCGAAAACCTTACCTGGCCGCACGGCAACATCCATCTGCACACGTTGATGGAAACGGCGGCGACCCTTCTGGCACTGATCGTGGCCGCCGTCGCGCTGGTGCGCTATTACGCGAAGCGGCACTACACGATTCTTCTGCTGGGAGTTGGATTCCTGGGCACCGGTCTGCTGGACGGTTACCACGGGCTCGTCACCAGCGAGCCGGTGCTGCCGTATTTCCCGTCTGACAACTATTCTCTGGCTCCGTGGAGTTGGAATGCGTCGCGAATATTTTTCGCAGCGCTCATGTTCCTGAGCTGGCTGGCCCAGCGGCGAGAGCAAAAACTGGGGGAGGCCGGCCAGCTCGGCGAAGTGGCGATCTACGCCGTCACCGGCCTGCTGACGCTGGCCACGTTCATGTTCTTCGCGTTCGTGCCGCTGGGTGACGCCTACTTTCCGGATCTTCTTTTCGGCCGGCCGGAAGAGTTCATCGCCGCAGTTTTCTTTGCTTTAGCGCTGTACGGTCATCTGTCGGACCAGGGCTGGCGCGAAAACTCGCTGCAGTTCTGGATCGTGCTGTCACTGATCGTCGGCCTGATTTGCCAGCTCTTCTACATGCCGCGTTCATTCGCACTGTTCGACGGCATGTTCGACGCGGCTCACCTGCTGAAGATCGTCAGCTACCTGCTGGTATTCGTCGGACTGCTGGCAGAGATCAGTTCCACCTGGCGACGCGAGCAGGCATTCGCAGCCGAACTCGAAGCCCGCGTCCACGAACGAACGGCAAGCCTCGAGAAAGCGAATGATCTGCTCGAGGAGAGCAATATCGAGCTGCAGCAGTTCGCCTATATAGCATCGCACGACCTGCAGTCGCCGCTGCGCGCCGTTGCCGGATTCGCTCAGTTCCTGCAGAAGGACTACCAGGGCAAGCTGAGCGACGAGGCCGACGGGTACATCAATCGCATCGTGCAGGGCTGCAAGCGGATGCAGCAGCTCATCAACGACCTGTTGTCCTTTTCCCGCGTGCAGTCCCGGTCGCGCCCGTTCGAACGCGTCGACCTCAATGGCGTAATCGAGGATGCCATCGGCATGTTGCAGTCATCGCTCAAGGACAGCGGTGGCACGGTGACATTCGACGACTTGCCGGTGATACGCGGAGACCGGTCGCAGCTGTCGCAACTGCTGCAAAACCTGATCGGCAACGGCCTGAAATACGCCGGCGACAGTCCGCCGCAGGTACATGCGTGGGCCGAGCCGGGCAACGGGGAATGGACCATCTGCATCCGCGACAACGGGATCGGCATCGATCACCGGCATCACCGCAAGATATTCGAAATATTTCGTCGTTTGCACACCGACGATGAATATCCCGGGACCGGAATCGGCCTGGCCGTCTGCCGTCGTATCGTCACTCGTCACGGCGGCAGGATCTGGGTGGAATCGGCGGAGGGCAGCGGAAGCACGTTTCACTTCACGATACCGGTCGCGACGGAGTCGTGATGCTACTGCACTGTGACAGGGATAACGGGGACCACGCCGCAGCGCCGGCATGGAGGTACTCAACTGCAGCCGTCAGAAGTGCTGCGGGAGGCAAGCAATGAAACTGATGGAAGCCGGCAGCGCGAGACCTGCCGAGATACTGCTGGTCGAGGACAACCAGGATGACGTCACGCTGACCCAGGAAGGATTCAGCCGGGCGAAGCTCGCGGTCAACCTGCACCACGCGGCGAACGGTGAGGAGTGCATGGACTACCTGCACAAGGAGGGCCGCTTCGCCAATGTGGAAACGCCGGACCTGATTCTCCTCGACCTCAACATGCCGGTCATGGACGGCAGGGAGGTGCTCGAGGAGCTGGTCAAGGACGACACGCTCAATCACATACCGGTCGTCGTCCTGACGACGTCGGCCGACGAGCGGGATATCGTCGGCATGTACAAGCTGCGCTGCAGCGCGTACGCCACCAAGCCGATCGATTTCCGGGAGTTTTTCGGCGTCATCCAGGGCATCGCCGACTTCTATTTCACCGTGGTGGTGCTGCCGACCCGCAAGCACTGACGGAAGACTACGCCGGTTCGATACCGGCCTGAACGAGAAAGGCCGCCTGTTCGGCGGCCTTGATTGTTGGTGGAGGC
>CALKYK010000463.1 GCA_938003715.1 uncultured Gammaproteobacteria bacterium | reverse complement strand
ATCCAGGTGTTGAAGGAGCGATTCTACCGGCGCGCTGCCCGGGGGCCGCTCGGGCTCGGCGAAGCCTACATGGACCGGGACTGGGACGTGCGGTCGCTCGACGACCTGTTCCGCCGCGTCATCACCGCTGACCTCGGCCGCAGCGCCATCGCGATGCTGAACCGCCTGCTGCTGAACCTGCGAGCGCGTTTTTCGAACCTGCAGTCGCGACGCCGCGCTGCCGCGGTAGCGGAAACACACTACGACCTCGACCATCGCATGTACGAGCTCTTCCTCGGCCCCTACAACCAGTACACGTGCTGCTTTTTCCGCGACACGGACGACCTGGAACAGGCGGAAATCATCAAGCTCGAGATGATCTGCGACAAGCTCGAAATCGGGTCAGGGGACCGGGTGCTGGACATCGGCTGTGGCTGGGGCGGCTTTGCGCGCTACGCCGCGTCGACGCGTGGCTGCGCGGTAACCGGCGTGACGATTTCGCAGGAGCAGGCGAGCTGTGCCGAGCGCTTCACCCGAGGCCTGCCGGTCGACATCGTTCTCGCCGACTATCGCGACGTGCCGGAGCGCGTCGCCGGCCGCTTCGACAAGGTGCTGATCTGCGGCATGATCGAACATGTCGGGTACAAGAACTATTCCGCATTGATGCAGGTCGTCGACACCATGCTCGAGGACGACGGCCTGTTCCTGCTGCACACCATCGGCAACGCGGACGACACCCGGGTCGTCGACCCGTGGATCGAGAAATACATTTTTCGTAACTCTATGGCGCCGTCGATGGGCCAGCTCGTCCGCAGCTTCAGCCGGCGATTCGTCGTGCACGACTGGGAGAATTACGGGCACTACTACTCGCAGACGCTCAGCGCCTGGCAGCAGAACTTCGAGCGCAACTGGGAGGCGATAAGGGCATTGAAATCGCGCCGGCCGTTCGACGAGCGGTTTCGCCGCATGTGGAACTACTACCTGCTGTCGTGCAAGGCGGCGTTCGACGTCGAAGACCTGCTCCTGTGGCAGATCGTGATGGGCAAGCTCGGCAAGGGCCACGCGGTGTATCGACGCGTCACGATGCACTCGTAATGCTCCGTCCCGGCGCGCCCTGCTATTTCATGCAGTCATCGAGGAACTGCCCGGTCTCCTGAAGCGTCAGGAGTCGGTTGCGGTACAGGCTCAGGTGATGATCGCCGTCCTCGAGTCGCACGAATCGAAATTCCCTGTCGTGTTTTTCCAGCTCACGGGCCATGCGGATGGACTGGTCGATGTCGACGGTGAGGTCGAGATTGCCGTGCAGCAGCAGGATGGGAATGCGGATGTCGCCGGCGCGCCGCGCCGGCGAATTTTCGGCAAGCATTTCGCGATCGGACCAGAGGCTGCCGATGAATCGCGTGGCGTACTTGCCGTTGACGTATTGCCGCACCCAGCGAATCAGCTCGGGCAGGTCGGAAACACCGGCGAAACTGACGGCACACTGGTAGAGATCCGGCGTCTTGACGGCGCCCATCAACGCCGCGTAGCCGCCGTACGATCCCCCCAGGATTGCGATGCGCCCGGCGTCCGCGTAGCCGTTATCGACCAGCCAGCCGACGCCGTCGGTGATGTCGTCCTGCATCGCCTGGCCCCACTGCCGGTTGCCCGCATCGACGAACGCCTGGCCGTAGCCCCAGGAGCCGCGAAAGTTCATCTGCAGGATGCCGTAGCCGCGGTTGGCGAGGAACTGCACCCAGAAGTCGAAGCCGAGGAAATCGCGTGCCGTCGGACCGCCGTGCGGAAAGACGACGAACGGCAGATTCCGTGCCTCGTCGAGGCTGGTGATGCCCGGCGGAAGGGTCACGTAGGCGGGTATTTGCAGGCCATCGCGGGCGGCGTACTCGGCGACGACCGTCTTGCCGAGGCTTGCCGCGTCCAGCCCCGGGTACTGCGGCGGCAACCGGCGCAGCTTGGGCGTAACACTGTCGAACAGGAAGTAGTTTCCCGGCAGGCCCGGTTCGTCGAATCGCAGCACCGCATAGTCGCCGTCGCTCGATACCGAGGACAGCAGGATGCTCACGTCCGGGAATTGCTGTCGCAGGCGATCCACCTTCTCGTCCATCGGCCGCTTGTTGACGTAGACGGTGGCCCAGTCGTCGTCGACGAAATGGATGCGCTGCAGCTCCCCGGTTTTTGCGTCCACGCCGATGCTCGCGACGTCGACGTTCGGATGCCGATAGATTTCCTCGACGAATCGGTCCGCCCCGATGTCGAATGTAAAAAGTGCGTCGGTATCGCCGCCCCGGTTCGACAGGACGTAGATTTCATTCGGAGCGGTGCCGAACCCGACCGGGCGAAACGTCGCGGCGTCATCATGCATCCGGTGCGACAGGTCGAAGAAATTTCTTTCGCCTTCAGGTCGCACCGCGAGGACGCGCTTCGCTTCACCAGCGATGCCGGTGCCGAGGCGCACGTTGCCCTCGCGATCCGCCATCCAGCGCTGTACGCCGTAGTGACCGCGCTCGACACGTCGGTGGCTCGCCGATTTAGTGACGTTAACTTTGTAGACCTCCGGCGCGCAGGCGTCTTCCTGAGCATATTGAACGAGAATCTCTCCGGGCCCGTGGCGCAGGAAGGCCACGATGCGGGCGCGGGCCTGGGCGCGTTCAAGACTGGTGGTCGGAGCATAGCGGGACG
>CALKYK010000462.1 GCA_938003715.1 uncultured Gammaproteobacteria bacterium | reverse complement strand
CCGGATATCGCGACGACGTATCGGGGTCTCGTAGAGCACCTGTTCGACAACATCGAAGCCTGTTTCGAGCGTGCAGGTCGCGTCGAGGAGCTGCGCCTGCACGGCGACTTTCACCCGGGCAACGTGCTGGTCGACGGCGAGGCGCTGCATATCGTCGATCTCGACGATGCACGCACAGGACCGGCCGTACAGGATCTGTGGATGTTCCTGTCAGGCGATCGGCACGAGCAAACGCCGCAGCTGAACGTGCTGCTCGACGGCTACGAAGAATTCCGGCGCTTCGACGCGCGCGAACTTCACCTGGTCGAAGCGCTGCGCACGCTGCGCATCATGCACTACGCGGCCTGGATCGCGCGACGCTACCAGGACCCGGCGTTCGTCACGGCATTTCCGTGGTTCGGCACGGCCCGCTACTGGGACGATCACATCCTGTCGCTGCGGGAACAGCTGGCACTGATGCAGGAACCGCCTCTCGAATGGCACCTGTAAGTGACCGCACCGATTCGTACGATTATGGAAAACGCGCTGCGCCGCCCGTCACATTCCTGATTTGCGTCAAGTGCTTGCCGGCGCCGCAGGAGAGGCACCGCAGGTGTCTGAACATCGCGTCCGGTTGCACTGCCTATCGACCCGGTCTAAAGTCGAAAGCCATCAAGAATCGTCGCGGAAGCCCGGAACTTCGGGCTCTGCGGACGCTCTGATGAGAGGAAACTCGGGCGCCCAAACCTCCCTGGAACCGCTGATTTGATGTCGATCTGGCTCAGAACCGCCGTCCTTGCAGCCGCGGCCTCAAGCGTCGTTGGCTGCGGCGGCGCGCGTGTCACCTTGCACGATCCCACCATCCCCGAGCCGCTGATCGACCGCCTGCCGCTCTCGGTCGCCGTCCGCTACCCGCCGGTATTCGACAACTTCGTCCACGAAGAGCAAATCATCGGCAAGGAAAAATGGTCGATCGATCTCGGCCGCTCGAATCGCCTTCTCTTCACGCAACTTTTCGGCTCGATGTTTTCCGACTTCAACGTGATCGCAGGCGATACCGATCCCAAGGACCTTCCGATCGACGCGCTGATCGAGCCCAGCATCGATGCATTCGAATTTTCGGTGCCGAGCCAGAGCCAGACCGACGACTTCGCGGTCTGGATTCGTTACCGGATCAAGATTTTCGACGCCAGCGGCACGCAAATCGCGAACTGGCCGATCGCCGCCTACGGCAAGAGCCAGGCGACGACCTTCGGCGGCGACGAGGCACTGCGGCGCGCTGCCGTGCTCGCGATGCGGGATGCCGCGGCGCTGATCATCCTGCAGATGGACAAGGCGACCGGCATCAGCAAGCTGCGCGAGGCGCGGGCGCAGCGCGAGACGCCACCGTCACCCGCCCTGCCCGAGGAAGTCAACCTGCAGACCACAGCTGCGGAGGAACCCCCTGATGATACAGACTAGACACTTCCCGTCCTGCCGCGCATCGATCATCGCGCTGCTCGGCGCCTCGCTCTCGGCGTGCGTCACGTCCCGTGTCGAAAACGTACGTGAAAACAGCACCGGCATCGCGGAAGGTGAGGGCATCGTCATCATGGCGAAGAGCTATCACCTCGGCAACGAAACCGAAGAAAACTTCATCAGCTGTGTCGGCGATTCGATCGGCCGCGGCAAGGCCGGGCTGCGCGTCGTACCGAACAATGAATTCGTCGATGCGCTGTTTCCGTGGTTCGAACCGCGGACGGCGCCAGCGGAAACGAAAGGCCTGCCGACGCTGATGTCCCGGCCGGGCGTGCCCGAGAAGATTCGCGAAAAGGGCGTCCGCTACGTTGTCTGGCTCGACGGCGACACCGACAAGGTCGCAGGCGGCGGCAGCATGTCCTGCGCGGCCGGACCCGGTGGCGGCGGCTGTTTCGGCTTTGCCTGGTGGCAGAACGATGCAAATTACGAGGCGACGGTGTGGGACCTGTCCGGCCTCGAGGATGCCGGCACGGTCAGCGCCGATGTCAGCGGTACCTCGTTCCTGCCTGCGATCGTAGTGCCGATTCCGCTGATTGCGCGCACGCAGACAAAGGCCTGTAACGCGCTGGCCGATCAGCTGCGCCTGTTCATCGTCGCCCAAGAAGACGACTGCTACGGAGCCCGGCTCAGGGCCTGCCACCGCGCACCAGCGCGCGACGGTAATACTCCGAATCGAGTGCCGCGATCGTTACTTCGCGGCCGCTCGACGGTGCGTGCACGAAGCGCCGCTCACCCAGGTACAGCCCGACGTGGGACACCTTGCCCTCGATGCGGAAGAACAGCACGTCGCCGATCCTCAGTTCATCCCGCTCGACCGGCGTAAGTGTCCGCCACTGCTGCGTCGTCGTCCGCGGGATGCGTCGGCCCGCTTTCGAATAGGCGTACTGCACGAGCCCGGAGCAGTCGAATCCGCTGGTTGTCGTGCCACCGTATCGATACGGCACGCCGACCTGGCGTACCGCGACGACGGCCGCCTGCTGGCCGATCGTCCGCGGCGTCGTCACCGCCGCCTGCTGCGACGAAAGCCGCCTTACCTGTTCGTGTCCGCACGCCTGGCACATGAGCGCTGTGACGATGACGGCCAGCACGCGGCGCGTTGGACCCAGTAGCGAAGATGACATACGTCGCTCCGTGGTCGACAATCCCTGCGACTGTAACCGAGCCGGCATGAATCGGACATGAACTGCATCGCAGCTTCGGCAAGCTGATGGCAAAGGGAGACCATGGACCGACAGCGTGACCTGGAGCTGATTCTCAAATCGCGTGTGCCGATCGTCGTCATCGAGACCCACGACGAGACACGCATGCTCGATCTCCTGAAAACGATCGCCGTGTCGCGGGCCGGTGACGACTATGCGCCGCTGTTCCGATGGACGGTGACCGACGGCCTGCAGCGGCTGGACATCGAGCTCGAACCCCAGTTGCACAATGCCGAACCCGACGACGTACTGCGGCACATCCGCGCGGTGAAGAAGCCCGGTATCTACGTGTTGCTGGACTTCCATCCCTATCTCGAGGATCCCGTCAACGTGCGCCTGATCAAGGACATCTGCACGCAGTTCGGCGACACCGGGCGGCAGCTGATCTTCGTCAGTCACGCATTGGCGCTGCCCGACGAGCTGGAATCATTTGCGGCGCGATTCGACATCGCGCTGCCGACCGAAGAGGAGCGAGAGAGAATTGTCAAGCGGGTTGCCGCAGAGTATTCAAACGAGAATCCCGGCCAGCAGGTGCGCTACGACCCGAAGGCCTATCAGCTGCTGATTCGCAACCTGGCAGGCCTGACCGAGAGGGACACCGAGCAGCTGGCACGAAACGCGGTTTTCCTTGACGGCGCCATCACCAAAAGCGATCTGCCCGACGTGATGAAGGCCAAGTCCGAGGTGC
>CALKYK010000461.1 GCA_938003715.1 uncultured Gammaproteobacteria bacterium | reverse complement strand
CGGCGCCGGCCGGCACGATGACCGTCGTGCGCGGCGCGGGCTGGCCGGGCATCCTGCTGCACGAGGCCGTAGGACACGGGCTCGAGGGCGATTTCAATCGCAAGGGCACGTCGGCATTCACCGGCAAGGTCGGGCAGCGTGTGGCGACACCGTTGTGCACGATCGTCGATGACGGCACGATCCCTAACCGGCGCGGTTCGCTCACCGTCGACGACGAGGGTACGCCCGGCCAGTACAACGTGCTGGTCGAGGACGGCATCCTGCGTGGCTACATGCAGGATCGCCTCAATGCCCGGCTGATGGGTGTCGCCCCGACCGGCAACGGTCGCCGCGAATCCTACGCCCACATGCCGATGCCGCGCATGACGAACACCTACATGCTGGCCGGCCCGCACGACCCGGAGGAAATCATCCGCTCCGTCGACAAGGGTATCTACGCGCCGAACTTCGGCGGCGGCCAGGTGGACATCACTTCGGGCAAGTTCGTGTTCGCCGCGTCCGAGGCGTACCTGATCGAAAAGGGCAAGCTCACGGTGCCGGTCAAGGGCGCCATGCTGATCGGTGACGGACCGGAAGCGCTGGGGCGCATTTCGATGGTCGGCAACGACCTGAAGCTGGACCGCGGCGTCGGCACCTGCGGCAAGGACGGTCAGTCGGTGCCAGTCGGTGTCGGGCAACCGACGCTGCGCATCGACGAACTGACGGTCGGCGGTACGAGCTGACACGGTACGCGCTCACCTGACATAACGCCGCATCCTGTCGCGACTCGAAGCCGCCGGCTGTGATTGCCTTCACTGTGCGCGCCTCATTCACGCTGTAGGGTAATGGCAGCGGTCGGCGCAACGGCCGCGTCACCCAAGGAGCAGTGAGCGTGGGTTTGGAAAACACGATGACCGAGCATGACATGGACGCCGCCGATCGAAGTTTCGTGCACAGCTTGAGGAACGGCGCCGACACCGATCCGGACCTGGACGTCGACGGCCTGAGCGACTCCGTACTGGTCCGCCTGAAGCGTTTCTTTTCCTTCGGCCGCGACTGATTCGACGAACGTATGGATGGCGACTTCCCTCCACTGGACGGGGAGCAGGCGGCTATGCACAATGAAAAAGGCCGTAGCGAGATAAGGACCCGCCATGTGGGTGTCCAAGCCAATCTACGAAAGCCTGCCGTATTTCTATCTCGCGGTGGGCGCTATTTCGCTTGCGGCATCGATGTACCTCAATCACTGGTACTGGCCGACGATCTGTTTCACGGTCGGGCTCGGCTGCCTGGTCGGCGGCCTGGTACTGCTGCTCAAGCGCCGCGACTACCGGCAGAGTGAGGGGCGCGCGCGGGAGCGACCGGGCGACGAATACTGAGTCGGGCCGCGGCGCGTCGATCAGGCCCGGTTGCCCAGCATCGAATCGCTGCCGACGTCGTCGTCGTCGACTTCGCGCAGGTCCGTATACACGAGTTCGTGCACGCCTATCTTGACGACGTCGCCGTCGTTCAGGAGGCGTTTCTTGACCGGCTTGTCGTTCAGATAGATGCCGTTGGTACTGTTCAGATCCTCGATGATGCAGCCGGCATCGTTGCTGATCAGCTGCGCGTGATGGCGGCTGATGTACTTGCTGTCGATGTAGATTTCGTTGTCGGGCGAGCGCCCGACGATGACCCGACCTGCCTCGAATACGTGCTCGGAAACGCGCTCACCGTCGGAGCGAACTTCGATCCGGGTCAGGTAGTGCCGCTCTTTCGACTTCGGCACCAGTTGTGGCACGACCTGGTGGGATCCTGTGCCGGCCTCGTGTACCTGCCAATCCAGCTCGTCGGCAGTGGCCCTGACGTCGTCGCCGGATATCGACGTCTTTTCATCGGCGAATCCGACCAGAAGTGCTGAGTCGCAGATGGTGTTGATCAGGCGCGGCACGCCGCCCGAGTAGCGGTAGATGACATCGTAGGCGTCGTCCGCGAACAAAGACTTGTCCGCCCGGCCGGCAATTTTGACGCGATGCTCGACGTACTCGCGCATTTCCTTGCGGTCCAGCGCGCCGAGGTGGAAACGCAAACGGACGCGCTGCGCGAGCTGTTTCAGACGATCGGAATCGAGCTTGTCCCTGAGTTCGGGCTGGCCCGCCAGGATGATGCGCAGCACTTTTTCCTTGCTCGTTTCGATGCCGGACAGCAGGCGCAGCTCCTCGAGCACCTTGGTGCTCAGATTCTGCGCTTCGTCGACGATCAGGATGACTTTCTTGCCGGCCGCATACTGCTCGATCAGGAACATGTTGAGCATGTCGAGCAGCTCGACCTTCTTCTTGTTGAACGGTTTGAAGCCGAATTCCGTCAACACGGCCTGCAGGAACTGCGTGGGGTTCAGCTGTGTCTGCGAGACGACGGCGTAGATGACGTCGTCGTCGAGTTCGCCGAGGAACGACTGGAGCAAGGTCGTTTTGCCGGAGCCGATTTCGCCGGTAATCACGACGAAGCCGTCGGACAGCCAGATCGTCGACTCCATGTAGGCTTTGGCACGCGAGTGCTGTTTGCTCCAGTAGACGAACTCGGGGTCGGGCGTCAGGCCGAATGGCGCCTTGTCGAACTGGAAATGCTGCAGGTAGGACATGCGGCTCGCTTTTTTTCTGCTTGTGGTCCGGTCCCGGCATCAGATCGTAGCTAATGCCCTGAATCCATTAGTCTACCTGCATTCGAGAGGGCGCGGCCATCCGAAACTGCGACCCGCGTCGGGGCTGCGGGTGCGAAATCGGTCCGGATTCGCTCAGCCGACGAGGCTCGCGACCGCTGCCGCAAGCGCCCGGTCCCGCTCTGCGGGATCATCGCAGACCAGGGTTGCGTGCCCGAGCTTGCGGCCCGGGCGCGCCGATTTACCGTAATCATGCAGGTGCCACGGTGCCTCGCAGACGGCGCTGGACCGTGCCGGCATGCGACCGATCACGTTGACCATGCCCGCATGGCCGCGAACGGCAGTGTCGCCGAGCGGCATGTTCAGGATTGCGCGCAGGTGGTTTTCGAACTGGCTCGTCAGCGCGCCTTCGATGGTCCAGTGTCCCGAGTTGTGGACGCGCGGCGCGAACTCGTTCGCCAGCAGCGCATCTCCCGCGACGAACAGCTCGAGGGCGAGCACGCCAACGTAATCGAGATGTTCGAGCATGCGTTCGAGGTATTCGCTCGCCGCATCGCACAGCGCAGGCGCAACGTGCGGCGCGCGCGAGCTCACGAGGATGCCGCTTGCATGTTCGTTTCGCGTCAGCGGATAAATGACGATTTCACCGGAGACGCTGCGCGCGCCGATAATCGACACTTCGAAATCGAAATCGACCCACTGTTCGGCAATCAGGTCACGTCCTCCGAGCGCCTCGAAGGCGCCCGCGATGTCGGCGTCGACGCGCACGAGTTGCTGGCCCTTTCCGTCGTAGCCCAGTCGCCGCGTCTTCAGCACCAGCGGCAGTCCGATCGATGCGGCCGCCTGGTGAAGGTCGGCAACGCTGTCGATGCGCCGGTAAGCCGGCAGCGAAATGTGCAGGGATTCGAACAGCTTCTTTTCGGCCAGCCGATCCTGTGCGGCGCGCAACGCCTGCGGAGGCGGGGCGACGCGAATCGTCGTTGCCAGGCGCTCGACCGCGTGCACCGGAACGTTTTCGAATTCGTAGGTAATGACGTCGGCGGAACCGGCCAGCCTGTCGAGACCTTCGCGGTCGTCGAACGCGTAGTCGAGCACGTCGCCGACGCTGGCGGCCGGCGGCGCCGGAGACGGGTCCAGGAAGCGGCATTCGATGCCGAGGTCGCGCCCGGCCTCGCCGAGCATCAGCCCGAGCTGGCCGGCGCC
>CALKYK010000460.1 GCA_938003715.1 uncultured Gammaproteobacteria bacterium | reverse complement strand
ATGCCCCTCGGTGGTCGACACGTAGGCGATCGCGTTGACGAACGCGATCGTGCGGCTGAACGTCTTCGGATTGAACGTGCGGCTGATCGTCCGGGCAGTTTCGTCCAGCTGCCAGTCCTCGTGCAGCGCCGCCAGCATCTCTTTCGCCTCGTCGGCCGACAGCGGCGATACGCCCCCTTCACACGGCCGGCATTTCCTGTCCTCGAGATTGGTCATTCGCATCGCGCAACGCCGGGAAGCGGCAGACTATAAGTGCAGCGTGCACGGCTCGCAAAGAAAAATGCCGGCCTTCGCGAGGAAGGCCGGCCAGGCGGAGACTCGGGACGAGTCGCGGGGTAAAGCGTTGTTCAGGGTCGCGGACTGGCCGCGAACGACGGCGTGTCACCCAGATACAGCGTCAGGCTGACGCGGCGTTCCAGCGCGTAGCTGTCCGGCGTCGCCTCGTCGGCGGCCGATTCGCCGTGCGCGTTGACGGTAATGCGCGCGGCCGGCACGCCGTTCGCGACCAGCAGTTCGCGCACGTGTTCGGCACGGCGCTGCGACAGCGCCCGGTTGTAGGCTTCGTCGCCGCGTTCGTCGGCGAAGCCGTCGAGCCGCACACGCACGTCGGGCATGGCCTGCAGGCTTGCGGCCAGCTCGGCCAGTCGCGACGAGGTGCTCTGCTTCAGCACGTCTTCGTCGGTGCGAAAGAGCAGGTCCATTTCGATGCCTGCGGAAAGCAGCGCGAGAAGCTCCGGCCGCGCGAGTTCGCGCGTCTCGTCGAGCTCCCCCTGCGTTACCTGCAGTTCCTGCTCGAGCGCGGTTATGTTGCGCGACAGCGTTTCGGTTTCCTGCCGCGAGCCGGCGAGGGACGCCGTCAGCGAGTCGACTTCGGCGTCGCGCTGGTGGAATTCGTCGCCGAACTTGGCGCCGATCGCGGCACCGACGATGGCGCCTGCCGGTCCGCCGATGACGCCGCCGAGCACCGCGCCCATGCCGACGCCGACGCCCTCTTCCTTCGACGCGCTGTTCGCGTACGCGGGCGTGGCTACGATGCCGGCCGTCAGCAGTATTGCCAGTGATTGCTTGATCATTGTGTTGCCTCCGATATTCGTGGCCCGACGGGCCGCCTTCGGAGTGCATTACACGCGTGGAACAGGCAGCGGTTCGGGCGGGAATATGCCCGGCACGCGATCAATTGTGGCGAATTATGGCGCGGCGGCCGTCAGCGCACGCGTTCGGTGAGGGCGACGAAGGTACCGCCGTTGCGCTCGCACAGGACCCGCATCAGCCCGGCGAAGCGCTGCGAACTTTGCGGCGGCGTGCCGGTGAAGTTGTAGGGAAAGCCGATTGCGTGGATTCGTACGCGTCGGTCGCCGTTCTCGTCCTCGATGTTGATGCGGTCGATCTGGCGCAGCACCGCCTCCATCGAGGCGCCCTGGAACTCGTCGCCAAACACGTAGATGCTGATCTTCTTGTCCGGCGCCCAGAACGTTTCGATCGCGTAGGCGATGCCGTCGGAGGGATCGCTGTCGCTGAACGCGGTCCACTGGCGCATCCGGTTCTTGATTTCCTGGCGAATCTGCGGCGTGTCCGGAATCCAGGTGCCGCCGTACTGCTGGAACATGTAGCTGCCGTTGTCGTTCATGATCTGCAGGCCCTTGACCCGCGGGTAGACGTCCAGCACCTGCGACAGCTTTTGTTCCGCCCATGTCCATTTCGCCTGCATACTGCCCGACGTGTCGACGACGAAAATAATGTATTCGCTGTCGACCGGGATGCCGCCGACGGCGTCGTTCGGCGCGCGGCGGTAGGGCGCAAGATTCAGCATTTCCTCGGTCAGCCGCTGCCGCGCCGCACGCAGCTCGCCCTCGTCGATGTTCAGGAGCGGGTTGTCGCGGTTGATGAGCTCGTACTGGCCCTGGATCGTGTTCAGCTCCCGCTGCAGCGTCGACAGCCGCATTTTCGTTTCGGACGTCTCGAGCTGCACGCGCCCGAGTGCACGGTTGACGACGTCGGTCTCGCCGCGAATCGTGAACAATTCCTCCTGCAGCAGCGCGATGAGCTGCTGCAGGTCCTCGTTGGTCTTCTCGAGGATCACCGGCTCGTAGATCTTCGACAGCACCAGCAGCAGCACGATCGCACCGAACCCGCAGCAGATGCAGTCGAGGAACGACAGGCTGAACGCTTCCGCGTTTCTGCGCCGCCTGGCCATCAGTTATGTGCCCCGGCCCACATCACGGCCAGTCCTTGCTGATACTCATGAAGGCCCCGCCCGTCTGGTAGGCAAGCAGCCAGTAGGCAATAGCTGCGAAGTAATCGCCCTCCATCGGGTACAGCAGGATGTTAACGGGCACCCCCGACGGTACCTCGTCGATCGCTGCGTAGTGGTATCGCAGCCGTTCGGCGCCGGTCACCATGCCGCGCTTCGGCTCCGGCGAATCCATCGTCGGCAGGCCGTCGACCAGCAGGATCACGTTGTCCGGTTTCGGGTTCAGCGCGTTGATGACCTCGTAGGCCGACTTCAGGTTCGTCCCTTCCTCGGGCACGGTGCGCCGGAGCTTGCGGATGGCCTCGTCGAGCTGCTTGCCGTCGCCGACCTCGAGCCAGACGTTTTCGCTGCCGGGCAGCACCGGCTGCGCGGTCGTGTTGAACGTGTAGATCTGGAACTGCGAACCCGGCGGGAACTGTGCCGAGAGCCAGTCGACGCTGGCGACGGCCTGGCGCCACTTCAGCGAGCGCAACTTGCTCGCCTCGTCCATGTTGCGGCGGCGGATGATGTTGACGATCTTGCGATCCAGCATGCTGGCCGACGCGTCCACGAGCACCAGGATACGCTTGCCGCCGACCTTGAGACCGGTCAGGTACTGGCGGTCGCCATCGCCGATGAACTGCCGCACCCGCGTGCCTTCCTCCTCGCGCTCGCTTTCCATCGCGAGCAGGCGATCGCGTTCCTCTTCGAGCGACTTGATGTCGGACTGCAGTTTCTCGACGCGCGCGATCTTTGCCAGCGTCTCCGCGTCGTGCTTCTCGAGTTCGACCTTGAGCTTTTCAATGAGCGAGATGATCTGCGCGATCTGGTCCTCGGCACGCAGCTTCTCGTCCTGCAGCCGCTCCATCGTGTTGCGAGCCAGCACCAGGTTTTTTCGCTGATCCAGAATTTCAAACTCGAGTTTCGTCGTTTCGGCCTGCGCACGCTCGGGCGGCGTTTCGGATTCGTGAATGACCTGTGCGTTGATGATCATGAAGAACAGGATGACGGCGCCGAACCCGCAGCTCATGCAGTCGAGGAACGACATGCTGAAGACTTCCATCTGGCGTCTGCGTCTAGCCATTGCCTTCGTCCGTCGTGATCAGCCGGAACTCGAATCCCGGCGTGCCTACCCGAATCGCGTCGCCTGCCTGCAGGACCGTGGAGCCCTCGATCCGGTGTCCGTTCAGGAACGTGCCGTAGCGGCTCAGGTCCTGAAGCACGCACTGCCCGTTTTTCTTCAGCACCGAGCAGTGCCGCCGGGAAACCCCCGGCATGTCCGCCTCGAGCAGGATACCGCGTTCGCCATCTGTCTGTTCAGACCCCAGTACGAGCGGCGAATTCCCGATGGCGTAAGCGACATGGCCGAACAGGAGGTGCGTCGGCACACCGGCCTGCGGCGTGCGGACCTCGTCGGCACCGAAATCGATCGCGGTCTGGTCCCACGGCAGCTGCTTCAAAAGGCTGACCGCCTGGCCTGCGGCCCGGGCGCCGCGGCAGCGTGCCAGCGCGCCGCGCGCGGTGGCGCCGGCTTCGAGCACGAACACCTCGCCGCCCACGCGCACCTTGAGCATTTCGGTCAGTCCCGGCAGTCGCGACACGCGATCGGTCACCTGCAGGGCCGGACGGTCCTCGGCGCGAAACAGGGTGCGGAGCCGGGTCGCAATCTGCTGGTAGACCGGCGCGGCGGCATCCGTCAGTGCCAGCGAGTCGATGGCCGCTTCGTAATTCGTACCGGCCGACGTGATCGACATCTGCACGGTCTCGGCCGCGGCTGCTTCGCGCAACCAGCCGCCGAGTCTGTCGAGCAGCGTCTGTTCGGTTTCGGCGGTGTGCAGAGGATCGAAACGCGACTGCATGACGAACGCTTCCGCCACGGCCGTCATCCACGCATCGAACAGTGCGTAGGTGCCGGCGTTGTCGACGACTTCCACGCGATCCACCTGCGCATGACCGGGCTGCGCCAGTCGGACCAGGGTCGTGCGATGCAGGCCGATGTCGACGTGCACCGGCACCGCGTTGCGGTATTCGCGCCGCGTTGCGGCGACGGCGGCATCGACCATCGCTACGACCGGAATCTTCAGGTCCTCCGCGATTCCGAGAAACAACCCGAGCGCCGCCGCGTCCAGGTACGACGGTACCGCGACGACCAGTTCGCCGATGGCACCGGCCTTGTCGCGAATCTGCTCGAGCTGCGTCGCTGCGATGTCGGCGGCCGTCAGGTGGCGGAAGCGGCTGTCGCGCAGCGGCTCGGTGCCGATCTCTGACCAGTAGCGATGCTGGATGCGGCGCGGGTCGATACGTGCATGCGCAAACGCTTCGTTGCCGGTCGCCAGCCGTTCGTCGCCGAGCCAGGCGAAGCCCGGTTCGCGATACACGATGCGCTGCTCGTCGAGCAGCGTCAGTCCGGCGTCGTTCAGGTGCAGCGCGTAACGGGACACGGATTCCAAACAGAGCGGCGTCAGTCGCCTTTCATATGCCGGATCAGCTTCTCGTCCACGTAGTTCTGGCTGTCGAACACCAGCCTTTCCTGCAGGAGCTGCAGCTGGTAGACGAGAAACATGAGGAAGATGCTGATCAGGAGGGCAATGAACGTCGAGTTGAAGGCGACGCCCAGGCTCTGCGTGACGCCCGCGATGTCACCCTGCACGGCCTTGTCGGCCTGTGCGAGCGCCTCGCCGATGCCGCGGACGGTGCCGATGAAGCCGATCGACGGGATTGCCCAGGAAATATAGCGGATCATCGACAGTTCGGATTCCAGGCGTTCCGCGTCGGACTCGAACACTATGTTCGTGCTGCTGGATACATCCTGGATATTGCGCGTCGAGTTGAAGCGACGCAGCGCATTCAGGAGCGCACGCGGCAGCAGCATGCGCTGTTCGTCGCCCGGCAAAGCCTGCACCTGGCGCGCGAACTCGCGCGTATCCTCAGGGAGGATGCGCATGCCCTCGGCGATCGGTACGAGTTCGACATCGAGCAGGTTGCGTTCGCGGAGGATGCTCCGGGCCTTGTAGCCCATGATCGCGAGCGCCCAGAACATCAGGACGAAACAGGCTTCCTGCTCGAAGTCCTTGATGATGACCCATACCGATCGCTCGCGGACGTAGTCGGGATCCGTCTCGGCCTCGATCGCCTGCTGGGCGAGCACTTCGTTCGCGTTCGGCCGCACGATCGACACGTAGAAGGCGTGGACGATGATGATCGAGATGATCAGCGCGAACAGCTGGTAGACGAACTCGACAGGAATGTTCTGCTTTTTCATCAGCGGCTCACGGGATCACGGGGGTCGAGCGGGAACGGCGTCGCGCCATCAGATATTGGACGGGAACGGGATAGGCTCGTCGGCCGGGATTTCCTCGGTGCGAACTGTCTCGTAGGTCTGCAGGTCGAGATCCGAATCGTCGATCTCGGGCTCCTCGGCCGCGGCATCTTCCTCGGCCAGCGTCTCGTCGCCGTCTTCCTGCGCCGCCTCGAGAACGGCGTCCTCTTCCGCGTCCGTCGCCGCGGATTCGCCGCTGTCCTGCCCGGCATAAACGCCGGCCGCCAGGATCAAAAAAAGGAGTAAAAGCGTAATCGGTTTCATCATTCGCGCATCAGTGATTTCAAGCTACAGTGCTTTGACCGCTGCCGGCACGATTCGTCACCGCGCGATTCCGTCCCGGCTCGGGAAAATCGTGCCTCACTCTACATTCCTCGCAATGCGGAAGCCAACGTCGGGCCGCGGCTGCTGCCCGTAGTCGCGGTATCCGAGCCTGAGCTGCATGACGCCGGCGTGCATCCAGCTGGAGCCACGAATGACCCGGTTGGCGCCACGCCGCGGTCCGGTCGGATCCGCGACCGGCTCGGTCTGTCCCGGCGTCGGGAAAGAGAAGTAGTCCTGCACCCATTCCGCCACGTTGCCGCCGCCGTCGTGGATACCGAGCGCATTCGGCGGAAACGTGCCCGCCGGCGCGGTCGACGCGTAGCCGTCGTCGTAGCCGGGAATGACCGACGGCACCAGCGACAGCGCCGCCTTGTCCGCGTAGTTGCCGCTGTCGCGCCGCGGCGGCATGCGGTCGCCCCACGGGAACATGGTCGTGTTCGGCCGCGCCTGGTAGCGAATCGCCCAGACCCATTCGGCCTCGGTCGGCAGCCGGTATCCGTTCGGTACCGGCATTACCGGCTGCCAGCGCTCGAAGCGTTTTTCGTAGGCGGGCGTAAGCCCTTCCTGCGCCGAAAGCCAGTTGCAGTATTCGACCGCGTCCTCCCAGCTGACGTTGACCACCGGGTTCAGGTCACCGGCAAGCGAGATGTGCAGCTGGCCGCCCGAATCGTGGTTCGGCCGGAAGCGGCGAAACTCGCGGTTCGTCACTTCGTGGGTACCGATGAAATAGGGCCTGGTGATGACGACCGGCACGATGACCTCGTTCGCGCGCCGCCCCTGCTCGCGACGCGAGGTGCCCATCGTGAACTGGCCGGGTTCGATCCGTCGCAACACCTGCCCCTGCGAATTCGTGATCGTCTGTGCGGTCGCCTGCGCCGCGAGTTCCGCGTCGGACAGCAGGCGCACGTTGATCGTCTGCGGGTACCCGGGACGCGGCGTGACCGAGCGCGCGAACGTCTGGTAGCCGTCGCGCCTGACCTCGAGCTGGTGCGGCGCCGACGACAACTGCAGCGTAACCGTGCCGGTGCCGCGCGCCCGTCCGTCGACGTACACGGTCGCATCGCCCGGCAGCACGGCGACGGTGACTTCGCCGACACGCGCTGTCAGGTCGACCGTGATTTCCTCCGACGCGGCGGCCTGCAGGCGTACCTTGCGGGTCGTCGCGCCGTAGCCGGCCTTGGACAGGCCGATTTCGTAATCGACGTCGGGTGACAGCGGAATCGTCACCGGCGACTGGCCGCGATAGCGGCCGTTCACGGTGACGTTTGCCGCGCGCGGGATCGACACGACGCGAAGCTGTGCGTTTGCGGGCTCCAGCACCACGGTCGGTAACGTGACGTCGACGTTGGCCGCGGCGTCGACGCTGCCGTCCCATGCCTTGAAGCCGTCTTTCATCAGGCTCAGCGAGTGCTTGCCCTCCAACAGCTCGATGGTGGCCGGCGTAACGGCGACACGGGTTTCACCCTGGTAGACGTCCGCGCCGGCCGGTTCGGATACGACGGTTACGTTGGCCCATTGCGGCACGAGCTGCACCTCGAGGTGCTGCACGAGGCCCAGCCCGGGGACGTTCAGCCGGGTCGCGAACGGCAGGAAACGATCGGCGTCGACGGTGATCGAGTGGGTGCCGGGCTCGAGTTCCAGCGGGCCGTACGGTGCGCGGCCGACTTCCGCGTCGTCGACGGTGACGATCGCATCGACGGCCGGATCGGTGCTGATCGTGACCTGTCCCGGCAGCTTGCGCATCTCGACCACGACGGTGCGGCTCGGCGTCGCGTCGACGTCGAGCGTCTGCGCGACATCGTAGTAGCCTTCCTTGCTGACCTGCACGGTGTACGTGCCCTCGCGCATCAGGTAGCGATCGCCCACCGGCAGCTTGAACCAGCCGCCGTCGATCTCGATGGCGTCGTAGCCGGCCGGCTGCACGTCGAACTGTATCGACTTCGACGAGAACAGGAGCCACGAGCCGGCGATCAGCAGGACGATGGCCACGGCAACGGCCGCCTGCCAGCGCACGCCGCTGTGCGGCGTTTCGACGGGCGCCGCGGCGGCGGCGCGGCGAAACGCCGTGGCGACGATCGTTTCCTCTGCCGCGGACGCGCCGGCTGCCGCGAGTTCCGGCGGCCGGGTGACGTAGGCGCTGCCCTCGAGACGCACTGCGAGATCGAGGGCGTCCGCCGCCAGCGTGGCGACGATACGCGTACCGTAGAACTCGAGCTCGTCGCCGTCGTTGACTCGGCGCGACGCGGCGAGTCGCTCGCCATTGATCTTCAGCGCGCCCGACTGGCCGACGGGCTGCAGGAACGGCGCGCCGTCCAGTTCGTCGAGCAACGCCACGGCGTTGCTGCCGGGCCCCGGCAGCCGGATATGACAATCGGGCCCGGTGCCGATCC
>CALKYK010000459.1 GCA_938003715.1 uncultured Gammaproteobacteria bacterium | reverse complement strand
CTGCAGTTTCGGGCCGACGAATAGCGTCGTTCTGAATGTGTGCTCGCTGCCGGCCGGAACAATCACCGCCGGACCGATCATGCTGGCCACCGAAACGTCACCGCGCACCGCGACGTTGTAGCGGTACTCCTGCTCGCGCGGCGGAACGATCGCGCTCAGGAAGTGGTGCTCGATCGAGCCGACCCAGCCGGCTCTCGCCGTCGTCGAGCGCGGCCCATCGTCGATCAGGTCGTCGCGGTCGAGCTTTTCGGATTTTTCGCCGTCGTAAATGATCGGCCCATCGAAAGAATAGGAATCGACGTCGAACATCGAGCGCTCCTGTTCCGCGGAGCGGCGATGGATCTGCGCGTATTCCGCGCCGCGCCACAGCGCGTCGCTGCCGTTCGTCACCCGCTGCTCGAGATCGATGCGATAGCTGCCGCGCCGCAGGCGAAAGGTTTTCTCCACCGTGACGCCGGCATCGTTCCGCCAGCGGAACGGAATGACGAGCTCTTCTGCGCTACCCAAATCGTAGCGTGCGGCGGGCGTCTCGAATTCGGCGAGGTGGTTCGGCTCCGCGCCGGCACCGTCGGCCCGCAGCCCGGTCTGGATCACGGCGTAGTCCGGCCCGCCCGGGTTGAGCAGGCTGACGACGACGTCCGGGTTGTCCTTGTCGACCGGGTAGTTTCGAACGCGCGCGCTGATCAGCGTCGCGCCCCGGGTGCTGAACTCGAGATCGAGCACGTCGGTGAGCACCGTAACCACCTGGCCCGCGGGATCGGCGTCGGCGTCCGCCGCCTGGCGGGTGTCGTCGAGGGCCGGCGCATCGTCGATGATCTGCGGCGCATCGGCGTCGCCGAGTTCGGTTTCCGGGAGCGCCGGCAGAGACGGGTCGGCGTCCGGCGGGGTCGGCTGTCCCGGCTCTGTGCTGACCGGGGCACCGGCTGGCTCCGGCCGTGGCGCGTAGTCCTGGACCCAGGCCTGGTAGGTCAGCCACAGCATCATGCCGAACGTGACCCAGATGAGCAGCCTTTGATTTTGCATGCAGTTATTCCGCCCCGTTCCCGCTCAAGCGTCGCCAGTGTCGTGCCAGGCTGTCGAACAGCGCTGCGTTAGACGCCTGCGCGGCGGCCGGGTTGTTGATTACGACGATGTCGAGCTCGCCCAGCCGGTCCTTGTGTTGCCTGTACGATTCGCGAACGATTCGCTTCAGGCGGTTGCGATCGACGGCGCGACGGCAGTGCTTCTTGCCGATGGCCAGCCCGAGCCGAGGCGCGGGCCGCTTGCTGTCGCGGTACAGCACCGTAAACAGCCGGTCTCTGCTGCGTGACGCTTTCTTGAATACGTGGCCGAACGCCCTGGCATCGGGCAGGCGACTGTTGCGCCGGAAGCGCTGCCTGCCATCGTTGGCTGTGCCGGACCGTGTCGCCGCTTTAGTCTTCCGGACTCGTGTTACTGCAGACCGTCGAGCCCGCGCCGTCAGGGCGTCAGGCGTGCGCGCCCTTTCGCGCGCCGGCGTTTCAGCACCTCGCGACCGGCCTTGGTGGCCATGCGCGCTCGAAAACCGTGTGTCCGAGCCCGTTTCTGTTTGCTCGGCTGAAATGTTCTTTTCATTTGCCTGCCACCTGGCGTCAGTCTGAAGCGCCGATCGTCGCGCTTCTATTTCGATGCCGACGCGTCGGGAGCCGCGCGTCGAAAGGCCGGCAAGGGTACGCGGGGGGTGCTTTTCTGTCAATAGAATAAGGCCTTATAAACACTATCAAAACCGTCTCGAATTTGTACGCGGCGGCGTGTCGTTCCCGGACCCGTCGGTGTCGTTTGCGGCGTCTGGCGAAGGTTCAAGAGACGTTATAGACTGCCTCGTCTTCACATCCTTACAAAAAAAACGCCGTAGCGCGCCGGGGACCTTGTTGCACGCCGAAACGACAGTATGGAATCGCTGCGTACGCGATCTCCAGGCCGAACTGCCCGAGCAGCAGTTCAATACCTGGATACGTCCGTTGCAGGCGGTGGAAGACGGCGGCGTACTGAAGTTGCTGGCACCCAATCGCTTCGTCGTGGACTGGCTGAACCAGCATTACCTCGGACGCATCGAGGAACTCATCGAGGGTGGCGCGTCGTCGGTGGTCGCCGAAGTTGGAACGAGACAGTTGCCGGCGAGCCGGGTGGCGCCGGCGGGCGTCGCACGACCGGGCGACGTGCCCTTTGCCAGTCGCCTGAATCCCGACTTCACGTTCGATAATTTCGTCGAGGGCAAGAGCAACCAGCTCGCGCGTGCCGCTGCCTACCAGGTCGGCGAAAATCCAGGCCGTTCCTACAACCCGTTGTTCATCTACGGAGGCGTCGGCCTGGGCAAGACTCACCTGATGCAGGCTATCGGCAACGCGATGATGGCGCGCAATCCGGGCTGCCGCGTCAGCTACGTGCATTCGGAGCGATTCGTCGGCGACATGGTGCGCGGTTTGCAGCACAACACGATTGCGGACTTCAAGCGCGCTTACCGCTCACTCGACGCTTTGCTGATCGACGACATCCAGTTTTTCGCCGGCAAGGAACGCTCCCAGGAAGAGTTTTTTCATACGTTCAACGCGCTGCTCGAGGGACAGCGGCAGATCATCCTGACCTGCGACCGGTATCCCAAAGAGGTGAACGGTCTGGAGGAGCGGCTCAAATCCCGCTTCGGTTGGGGGTTGACGGTGGCCATCGAGCCGCCCGAGCTCGAAACCTCGGTGGCAATCCTGATGAGCAAGGCGACGCTGGAAGGCGCCGTGCTACCGGAGGAGGTCGCGTTTTTTATCGCCAAGCGCATACGCTCCAACGTGCGTGAACTCGAGGGAGCGCTGCGTCGTGTCATCGCCAACTCGGTGTTTACCGGCGAACCGATCAGCCTGCAGTTCGCCAAGGATGCTCTGCGTGACCTGCTGGCCATGCAGGAGCGGCTGGTTTCCATCGAGAACATCCAGAAGACCGTGGCCGAGTATTTCAAGATCCGGGTCGCCGACCTGCTGTCGAAGCGTCGCAGCCGGTCTGTCGCACGACCGCGGCAGATCGCGATGGCACTGGCGAAGGACCTGACGAATCACAGCCTGCCGGAAATCGGCGATGCGTTCGGCGGCCGTGACCACACCACTGTCTTGCATGCCTGCCGTCGTATCCAGGCGTTGCGCGACTCGGAAAAGCGCGTAAACGAGGATTACCTGAACCTGTTGAGAACCCTGACCGGATGATGTGGATAAACGGTGGATAACCTGACAGCGCGTTTTTATCCACAGGTAATGCACAGGCTGGCAGCCATCGGTCACCAGCCTTACGCGCCATCGATTTTTACTTAAGCTATTGTTTTTTATATATTTATTGATGTTATCCACAGGACCTCGTCGGCCCTATAACAACAGTAAGAAAACTATTTCCAATATTTACTAACAGGTGGAATAGATGAAGTTGAGCGCCAATCGCGAAGCGTTGCTGAAACCGCTGCAGGCTGTGATCGGGGTGGTGGAGCGGCGCCAGACGATGCCGATCCTGGCCAACGTATTGCTGGTCGCAAAGAACGACAGCGTGTCGGTCACCGCGACCGACCTCGAGGTCGAGCTCGTGGCGAGCGCGGAGGTCAATGTCGACAACGCAGGCGAAGTGACGGTGCCGGGGCGCAAACTGCTGGATATCTGTCGTGCGCTGCCCGAGGGTGCGGAAATCTCGGTCAGCCAGAGCGGCGACAAGCTGAATGTTCGCTCGGGCCGCAGCAAGTTCTCGCTGACGACCCTACCGGCGGCGGAGTTCCCGACGGTCGAGGACATCAATGCGGGCTCGAAGATCGATGTATCGCAGGAGGTGCTGGCGCGGCTGCTGGAGAAAACGCATTTTTCGATGGCGCAGCAGGACGTGCGCTACTACCTGAACGGGCTGCTGCTCGAGACCGGCGGCAAGACACTGCGCGCGGTGGCGACGGACGGTCACCGGCTCGCGCTTTGCGAGGTCGAGACGGACGGCGGCAAACTGCCGGACCAGCAGGTGATCGTGCCGCGCAAGGGCGTCCTCGAGCTGCAGCGGCTGATGAGCGGTGAAGGGGAGTTGAGCATTGCGCTCGGCAGTAATCACGTCCGCATCGAGCTGGACGGGATCCGCTTCACCTCGAAGCTCATCGATGGCCGTTTCCCGGAATACGACCGGGTGATCCCGAAGGACGCCGGCAATGTGGTCTCTGCCGACCGCGAGCTGTTCCGGGCGGCGCTGCAGCGCACGGCCATTCTCTCGAACGAGAAGTACCGGGGCATCCGCATGATCATCAACACCGGCAGCCTGGTACTGCAGGCGCACAATCCGGAGCAGGAGGAGGCCGAGGAGACGCTGGAAGTCGAGTACGACGGTGACGACATCGAGATCGGCTTCAACGTCAATTACCTGCTCGATGCCCTGAGTGCCGTGGACAGCGAATCGGTAACCTTGGGGCTGGTCGACAGCAATTCGAGCTGCCTGATCCAGGAGCCGGGCAAGGACGACTGCAAGTACGTCGTCATGCCGATGCGGCTCTAGCCCGGCCCGGCTCGATTGGCCCTGATTCGCTTCAAGTGCACGGATTTTCGCTGCATTGAAAAGGCCGAGCTCGAGCTAGACCCGGCCTTCAACCTGATCCACGGACGCAATGCGTCCGGCAAAACCAGTCTCCTGGAAGCCATGGCTTATCTCGGGCGCGGGCGCTCGTTCCGCGGTTCCACCCCGGCCGAGCTCGTGCGCCACGGCCAGGCATCGTTCCTGTTGAACGGGGTCGTTCGACGAGACGGGAGCGAGCTGCGCCTCGGCGTGCAGAACGGCGCCGGCGGGCTGGAGGTCAGCATCGGTGGCGAGAAACCACAGGGGGCGGCCGGCCTGGCCGAAGCGCTGCCGCTGCAGATCATCGATCCGGACGTGCACAACCTGGTGGCGGGCGGGCCGGAGGAAAGGCGCCGCTACCTCGACTGGGTGACGTTCCACGTGGAACAGCCCTACCTGGAGGCCTGGCGACGCTACCGGCGTGCGCTGAAGCAGCGCAACGCCGCTCTTCGGGTGGGCGCGACCCGGGATGCGCTGCAAAGCTGGAACGCAGAACTGGCCGAAACCGGCGACGCCGTCAATGCAAGTCGCGAGGCGACCCTGGACATCGTCCGCCCGGCGATCGTCGAAACGGCCGAGGCGATGCTCGGCAGCACCGTGCAGGTGAGTTACCAGCGCGGCTGGAGCAGCGACAAGACGCTGGCGGACGCGCTGCGCGACGGGCTGGAGCGCGACCGACAGCTCGGCAGCAGCCAGATCGGGCCGCACCGGGCGGATCTCAGGCTCGAATACGACGCGCAGCGGGCCAGACGGCGGGTATCCCGGGGCCAGCAGAAGCTCCTGGCCGGGGCCATGATCGTGGCAGCGGTCGAGGTGGTGCAGGCCGCGCTCGAGCGACCGCTCACCCTGTTGCTCGATGACCCGGCCGCCGAGCTGGACAGCGATGCACTGGCGCGGCTGATGGCCGAGGTCGTCGCTCTGGGGTGCCAGGTGATCGCCACGGCCCTGGATCCGGAGCGGCCGCTGTTCCCGAACCCACCCCGGCTGTTCCACGTGGAACACGGTGCCGTCGGGGCGCTCGATTAGACGGGTTTTCAGGCCTATTTTTGTCCTGCCCGGCGGGCCGAAAAAAACCCCAGAATAAACGGCTTACGCGCACTTTCGGTGGTCCGAAAAAGGCCCCGAAATGGTACAATGCGCCGGTTCTGCGCCTGGACAAATGCATGACCGACGACACCGAATATACTTCCAGTAATATCAAGGTCTTAAAGGGCCTCGAGGCCGTACGCAAACGGCCGGGAATGTACATCGGCGACACCGATGACGGCACCGGTTTACACCACATGGTTTTCGAGGTCGTCGACAACTCGATCGACGAAGCGCTGGCCGGTCACTGCAAGGTCATTACCGTGACCATTCACGCCGACGAATCGGTCACGATTACCGACGACGGCCGCGGTATCCCGGTGGACCTGCACCCGGAGGAAGGCCGCTCCGCAGCCGAGGTCATCATGACCGTGCTGCACGCGGGCGGCAAGTTCGACGACAACTCCTACAAGGTTTCGGGCGGCCTGCACGGTGTCGGCGTGTCGGTGGTCAACGCGCTGTCCGAGCAGCTGGTCCTGACGATCCATCGCGACGGCAGGGTCTTCCAGCAGGAATACCGGCACGGTGATCCGCTGGCGCCGCTGACCGAGGTCGGCGACACGGAAAAGACCGGCACCACGATCCGCTTCAAACCGTCGCCGCAAACCTTCACCAATATCGCCTACCAGTACGACGTTTTGGCGCGGCGCCTGCGCGAACTGTCGTTCCTCAACTCCGGCGTGCGCATCGAGCTGGTCGACGAACGTGACGAAAAGCACGATGTATTCGAGTACGAGGGCGGCATCCGGGCCTTCGTCGAGCACCTGAACCGCAACAAGACCCCCATTCACGGCACGGTCTTCCATTTCCTGG
>CALKYK010000458.1 GCA_938003715.1 uncultured Gammaproteobacteria bacterium | reverse complement strand
GTGGTAGTCGTTTGGGAAGCTGCGGCAGCGCCTACTGCATGCGCGGGAGCTGGCCGTACAGGCCGACCAGGAGCGGGTCTATTCGCTTGGAAACCGCGAGATAGCCTTCGAACAGCGCTTCCGGCGAATCGTAGTAGAACTGCGGATCGGTACGGAGGAATTCGAGAAAGTCAGAGAAGGAACCGTCGAATTCGAGTTCATCGATGACGAGCTGCATCTCGCGCCGAATGCGCGCGACTTCTTCGAGGCCAAGCCGGTGTATCTCGTCCGGCGTCATCTGCGTCGTCGTGTAGAGCCGGGCGCGGTACTCGTAGAATGCTGCGCCGTCCGGCAGGGCCGATGCACCGATCGTGTCCCGGCTTGCCGGCAGGTAGGTATTGACGAAGTAGCGCTCGAAGCGCCGGTACGCGGGGACGATGCTGTCCTCGATCAGTTCGGCGGCCAGCGCCTCGAGGCGCTCGCGGTCGGCTACCTCGAAGCCTGCGGGCAGGTCGGCAAATGCCTTGTAGTACGGGCTTTCGTTCGGCTCCTCGACGAGCTGCGCAGAAATCTGTGCCGGAATGCGTTCCATCAGAACTTTCGGCGGCATGTAGCCGGTTCGTCGTCCTTCATCGAGCAATTCCATCGTCTGCTCGACGACAGTTTCGATATTCGCCATGCGCGCGAGCCAGTCCTCGTAATCGCGCACGGTGGTGAGCCGCAGTCCCTCCGCCGTCGATTCGAGCGACTGCACGCCGCCGCGCTGGCTCATCGGCATCAGGTGGGTCCTGAAACGCTGGCCCTCGATGTCGTCCTGCAACGAACGACGAAACAGGTCGTAGTTCAGCCGCTCCGTCTCGTCGAGGCTGCCCGGGTCGATTGCCAGGAGGCGGCGCAGAAAATCCCGCTCCTTGTCGAAGCGTGACTCGATCGCATCGAGGCTCATGTCCTGCCACTGGTCGTTGTAGCGCCGATCGCCGAGTCGCGAGGCGAAAACCGGGTTCTCGGCGAGCACCCACTCCCAGTGTTCCTCGAGCAGCGCGCGGAAGTCGTCCGTCGCATCGGCCACCGCTGCGGCGGGTGCCAGGCTGGCAAGCGCCAGCACGGTAAGAATCGTCGTTCGCATCATCGGTCTCCTCCCAGGCCGGGCATTGTTTCCCGGTCCGGTGCTCGCTGGCAACCGCGAGATCACTTGGCTATCATGGCGCGCACCAATCGATAGCGATGGCAGAAGAGTCCCCGTACTTTTACGGGGCGCCGAAGGCGCAACTCGCCCGGAAACGCTCAGGCACATGGACTGTCGGCGCTGATTGGCTCTGGAGAGCGGTCGGGAACGGCCCACCGAAGGGGTATGCGGCCGGTACGGCGCCGCCGATCTCTCAGGTATACGGACAGAGGGGCGATCAGCAAGGCTCCCGTGTGGCCCGGCTGATCGCCCCTTTTTCATGGCGCACGACAAGCTCCGGTAATTGCGATGGGAATGAAAACCCCGCTTCACGACAGCCACGTCGCGGCAGGCGCCCGGATCGTCGATTTCGGCGGCTGGGACATGCCGCTGCACTACGGCTCGCAGCTCGAGGAGCACCACGCGGTGCGCCGGAAAGCCGGCGTTTTCGACGTGTCGCACATGACCGTCGTCGACGTCAGCGGAAGCGATGCCGAGGCATACCTGCGGCGCCTTCTGGCAAACGACGTCGCGAAGCTGACGAAGCCCGGCAAGGCGCTATACAGCTGCATGCTGAACGAGCGCGGCGGCGTGGTCGACGATCTCATCACCTACTATCTCGGGCCGGAGCGCTATCGCGTCGTCGTCAACGCATCGACCCGCGACAAGGACCTGCAGTGGATGGAGCGGCACACGGCCGGCTACGAGGTCGAAGTGGTCGAGCGCAGCGAGCTCGCCATGCTCGCGGTCCAGGGTCCCGAGGCCCGGCAGCTCGCAGCACACGTGATCGACGACGAGTGGCGCGATGCGGCGCTGGCGCTGAAGCCGTTTTTCGGGCCTGAGCTCTGCCTGCAGTTCGTGGTGCCCACCGGCTACACGGGCGAAGCCGGCTCCGACATCAATGCGCCGGCGGACGATGCGGTCGATGCCTGGGCCAGCTGCCTGGCCGCGGGCATCTCACCCTGCGGCCTCGGCGCGCGCGACACGCTGCGCCTCGAAGCCGGCATGAACCTGTACGGCAACGACATGGACGAGGACACGTCGCCGCTGGAAGCCGGCCTCGGCTGGACGATCGCCTGGGAGCCGGACGATCGTGACTTCGTCGGCCGCGAGGCGCTCGCGGCAAAGCGCGACGATCCGAAGCGGCGGCGCTTCGCGGGGCTGCTGCTGGAAGGCAAGGGCGTGCTGCGCGGACACATGCGCGTCATCGTCGACGGCGCCGGCGAGGGCGAGGTGACGAGCGGCGGATTTTCGCCGACGCTCGAGCGCTCGATCGCGATGGCACGCCTGCCTGCCGGCGATTACGAGCGCGCAAAAGTCGAAATCAGAAAGGACCTGCGCGACGCGCGGGTCGTCGGGCTGCCGTTCGTACGCAAAGGAAAGCCACAGATCGAGCTGTAGAACGATCAATCAGGGCGGCACGAGAGGCGGCCGCGCAGAGACAAGAGTCAGCACAGGGGAGACAAAAATGAGTGAACTACCGGGAGACCTCCTGTACACCAGCGAGCACGAATGGCTGCGCCGCGAGGACGACGGTTCGGTAACGGTCGGCATCACGGACCACGCACAGAACGCGCTGGGCGACCTCGTGTACGTCGAGCTGCCGGAAGTCGGGCAGGTCGTCGAGGCCGGCGGCGAAATGGCGGTCGTCGAATCGGTGAAGGCGGCATCGGACGTCTACGCGCCGATATCGGGCGAAGTCGTCGAGGTCAACGACGTGCTGGCCGACGATCCGGAACGCATCAACGCCGATCCGTACGGCGACGGCTGGATCGTGCGCATGCAGCCGGCGGGCGAGGACGGGGAAACGATGACGCCCGACGAATACCAGGCCTTCCTCGACGACCTGGAGGACTGATGCCGGATTGCAGCCACAAGGACAGCTGAATGCCATTCATTCCGCACACGGAAGACGAAGTTCGCGACATGCTCGCGACGATCGGCGTCGACAGCATCGACACGCTGTTCGACGAGATACCGCCGGACCTGCTGATCGGCGAACTCGAGGGCGTACCGCCGGCACTTTCGGAAATGGAGATTGCGCGCCTGATGCGCGAAAGGGCGGCGCGGGATCGCGGCGCCCTGTCGTTCATCGGCGCAGGCGCGTACGAGCACCACATCCCCGCGGCCGTCTGGGACATCACGACGCGCGGCGAGTACTACAGCGCCTATACGCCGTACCAGGCGGAGGCGAGCCAGGGCACGCTGCAGACGATTTACGAATACCAGTCGATGATCGCCAGCCTGACCGGCATGGACGTCAGCAACGCGTCGCTGTACGACGGCGCAACGGCGCTGGCGGAGTCCGCGCTGATGGCGGTGCGCGCCAACCGCAAGGCGAAATCGTCGCGGGTGCTGCTGTCTGCAGGTGTCAACCCGGTCTACGAGCAGGTTGCGAACGCGATCGCCGGCACGCAGGGCCTCGAATTCGAGCGCCTGCCGCTGGATGCCGGCAAGGGCGTCACCGATCTCGATGCGCTCGGCGATGTCGGGGAGGCGCCGGTCGCCGTGGTCGTGCAGCAGCCCTCGTTCCTCGGCAGCTACGAACCGATGGATGCGCTGACGGACTGGGCCCACGAACAGGGCGCGATGCTGATTGCGGTCGTCAATCCGGTTTCGCTCGCGGTGCTTCGTGCGCCCGGGCGCTGGGGCAAGGAAGGCGCCGACATCGTCTGCGGTGAGGGACAGCCGCTCGGCGTGCCGCTGTCCTCGGGAGGGCCGTACTTCGGCATCATGGCGTGCCGCGAGAAGATCGTGCGCCAGATGCCCGGCCGCATCGTCGGCCGCACGACTGACCTCGACGGGGCGCCCGGGTTCACGCTGACGCTGCAGGCGCGCGAGCAGCACATTCGCCGCTCGAAGGCGACGTCGAACATCTGCACGAACCAGGGCCTGATGGTGACGGCTGCCACGATCTACATGGCGCTGCTCGGCCACGAGGGCCTCCGGCGCGTCGCGCTGACGTCGCAGGCGCAGACGGCGGCGCTGGTCGAGATGCTTTGCGGCATCGACGGCGTCGAGCGCGCATTCGACGGCGCGCACTTCCACGAAGCGACGCTGCGTTTCGACCGGCCGGTCCGTCCGGTGCTCGATGCACTGGCCGAGCGCGACATCCTGGGTGGCTATGACCTGACCGACGCGTTTCCCGATCTGGGCAACGCACTGCTCGTCTGCGCTACCGAAACCAAACTCGAAGCCGACCTCGAGGCGTACCGCGATGCGCTTCGGGACGTCATGCAGTAACCGGCAGGGGTCCTACAAACGATGCACAAGATCATCTTCAACGGCACGCAGTACCGGATCTACGGCGACCTGCCGGCGCTCGGCAGCCGCGCACCGGACGTGTCGCTGGTGAACACCGAGCTGCAGGACGTCTCGCTGTCCTACTTCGCCGACAAGCGCAAGATCATGAACATCTTCCCGAGCATCGATACCTCGGTCTGCGCAAAATCGGTGCAGAAGTTCGCGCGCCTCGCGGCGGATCAGGAAGACCTTGCGACGCTGATGATTTCCTACGACCTGCCGTTTGCGCACGCGCGCTTCTACAAGGAGCACAAGATCGAAGGCATCACCGGGCTGTCCGCGATTCGCCACGCCGGTTTCGGCGAAAACTACGGCGTGCAGATCATGGAGGGGCCGCTGGCGGGCATGTTCTCCCGCGCCGTCGTGGTACTGGACGAGAACAATACCGTCGTCTACAGGGAACAGGTCGAGGACATCGGTGAGGAGCCGGACTACCTCGCCGCCTACAAGTCGCTCGGCATCGACGTCGGCCCGGACGCGGTCGAGGACTGAGCATGGGCGAGCAGCTGATTTTCGAACGCTCCCGCGCCGGCCGGCGCGCGTTTGCCCAGGCGCCGGGCGGCGAGGCGGAGGCTGCAATACCCGACGAGTTCCGCCGCGACGACGAGCCGCTGATGCCGGAAGTGTCGGAGCTGCAGGTGGTGCGCCACTACACGCGGCTGTCGCAGCGTAATTTCTCGATCGACACGCATTTTTATCCACTCGGCTCGTGCACGATGAAGTACAACCCGCGCGCGTGCAACGCGATGGCGCTGCTGCCAGGCTTCACCGCACGTCATCCGCTCGGTCCCGTGTCGCACGGCCAGGGCTTTCTCGCGTGCATGTACGAGCTGCAGGAAATCCTGAAGTCGGTGACCGGCATGAAAGGCGTCTCGCTGACGCCGATGGCGGGCGCGCAGGGAGAGCTGGCAGGCGTGGCCATGATTCGCGCCTACCACCTGTCGCGCGGCGACGAGGAGCGCGACGAGATCATCGTGCCGGACGCGGCGCACGGCACCAACCCGGCAACCGCGACGATGTGCGGCTGCACGGTGCGGGAAATCCCGACCGACGCGGAGGGCGACGTCGACCTCGCCGCGCTCGAAGCGGCCGTCGGGCCGAAGACGGCCGGCATCATGCTGACGAACCCGTCGACGCTCGGCGTATTCGAACGGCGAATCACGAAGATTGCGAAGATCGTGCACGACGCCGGCGGCCTGCTGTACTACGACGGCGCCAATCTGAACGCCATTCTCGGCAAGGTGCGCCCGGGCGACATGGGCTTCGACGTCATCCACCTGAACCTGCACAAGACGTTCTCGACCCCGCACGGCGGCGGCGGGCCGGGATCCGGCGCGGTTGGCGTCGGCGAACGGCTGAAGCCCTTTTTGCCGGTACCCGTCGTCGGCAAGGGTGAACGCGACGGCGCGCCGTATTATCACTGGCTGACCGAGGCGGACCTGCCGCAAAGCATCGGCCGGCTCTCCGCGTTCATGGGCAATGCAGGCGTACTCCTGCGAGCCTACGTCTACATCCGCATGGTCGGGCGCGACGGCATGCGCCGCATCGCCGAATTCGCGACGCTGAACGCGAACTACCTGGAGGCGCGCCTGAAGGAAGCCGGGTTCGAAGTCGCGTTTCCGTCGCGGCGTGCGAGCCACGAGTTCATCATTACTGTGAAGAACGAAGCCAAGGCGCTGGGCGTCAACGCGATGGATTTCGCGAAGGCGCTGCTCGACAAGGGATTCCATGCGCCGACGACCTATTTCCCGCTGCTGGTGCCGGAGTGCCTGCTGATCGAGCCGACCGAGACCGAAACCAGAGAGACGCTGGATCGATTCGTCGCGGCGCTGGTCGAGATCAGGGACGAGGCCACGAAAGACGCCGAGCGCGTCCGCGGCGCACCGTATACGACGCCGGTTCGCCGGCTCGACGACGTCAAGGCCGCCCGCCAGCTCGACCTCGCCTGGCGCGCCTGAACCGGGTCCCGTTTCTGCGGGCCGCTGCCGGGTAACCGGCCGCAAAATTCCGGTATATTCCTCGGGTTACGCCACGCGGCGGGAACCGAATCCGGCGCCGGCAGTCGGATTCCCGGTCAAACATCGACGACAGGCAAACAGGATTTCATGCAAAAACGCGTATTTGTACTCCTGGCCACCGGCCTTGCATTCTCCGCCAACGCGGATACCGAAGCGCCCGAATGGACCAGCACGCTGGAGCGCATCTCGACCGGCGTCGTGTCGATACGCGTCGACTCGACGCGCGCATTCGACACAGAGTGGAATTCGTCCAGCCAGGCGACCGGCTTCGTCGTCGACGCGAAGCGCGGGCTGATTCTCACCAACCGCCATGTCGTAACCCCGGGGCCCGTCGTTGCCGAGGCGATATTCCTCAATAACGAGGAAGTCCGCCTGACGCCGATCTACCGGGACCCCGTGCACGATTTCGGCTTCTATCGCTACGATCCCGATGATCTCGTTTACATCGAGCCGGCCGAGCTGCCGCTCGCACCGGGCGCAGCCGGCATCGGCCGCGAAATACGCGTTGTCGGCAACGATGCCGGCGAGCAACTGTCGATACTGGCCGGCACGATCGCGAGGCTCGATCGCAAGGCGCCCGAGTACGGCCGCGGCAAGTACAACGATTTCAACACGTTCTATTTTCAGGCGGCGTCCGGCACTTCCGGCGGATCGTCCGGCTCGCCGGTCGTGAATATCGAAGGCGAGGTCGTGGCGCTGAACGCCGGCGGCAACAACAACGCGGCCAGCAGCTTTTTCCTGCCGCTCGACCGGGTCGAGCGCGCGCTCAAGCTGATCCAGGCCGGGGACACGGTGACGCGCGGCACGCTGCAGACGACGTTCGAGCAGAAGGCATACGACGAACTGCGTCGTCTCGGTCTGTCGCCGGACACGGAGGCGCTTGTGCGCAAGCAGTTTCCCGGGCAGACCGGCATGCTGACGGTCGAGCAGGTCATCCCCGATTCGCCGGCGGACGGCTACCTCGAGCCCGGGGATATCCTGGTGCGCGTCGACGGCGTGCTCGTCACCGAGTTCGTGCCGCTTGCCGCGATTCTCGACAACAAGGTCGGCGAAACGGTACGCGTCGAGTTCGAGCGCGGCGGCCGAAAGCTCGATGCGATGATTGCCGTCGACGACCTGCACCGGATCACGCCTGACGAGTTTCTCGAATTCGGTGACGCGATCGTTCACGACCTGTCGTACCAGCAGGCGCGCCACTACAACCGCCCGGTCGACGGCGTCTACGTCGCCAATCCAGGCTACATGCTGTCACGGTCCGCGATACCGCGCGGCGCGGTCGTCACCGAAGTGGGTGGCAACGCGGTCGCCAGCATCGAGGACCTGAAGGGCGAGCTGACGAAGCTCGCGGACGGTGATCGCGTGACGTTTCGCTATCACACGATCGACGATCCGCGGAACAGCATCGTGCGCTCGGTCGAGATGGATCGGACCTGGTTCCCGGCACGGCACTGCCGGCGCAATGACGAAAGCGGTGTCTGGCCCTGCGAGGACCTCGATCCGGGCCCGCCGCCCTCGGCGCCGGAATCCGGCAGCACGCGGTTCACGAAGACCGGCGACCCGCGCGTCGATGCGATCGCGCCGTCGCTGGTGATGGTCACGTTCGACCTGCCGTACACCGTGTCCGGCGTGGCCGATCGCCACTACTACGGCACCGGGCTCCTGGTCGACAAGGACCGCGGCCTGATCGTCGTCGATCGCAATACCGTGCCGATCGCAATGGGCGACGTCAGCATCACGTTTGCCGGCTCGCTGCAGATTCGCGGCCGGGTCGAATACGTTCATCCGCTGCACAACCTCGCCATGGTCGCCTACGATCCGAAGCTGATCGGCGACACGCCGGTGCGCGCTGCGCGTTTCGCCGACGAGCCGGTCGCACCGGGCGACCCGGTCTGGGTCATCGGCCTGAAAGGCGATCACCAGATCGCGCACCAGGCGAGCACGGTGGGTTCTGTCGAGCCGATGAACCTGCCGCTGTCGCGCACGATGCGCTTCCGCGACACAAACCTCGAAGCGATCCAACTCGTCAACGGACCCGGCGACTTCGACGGCGTGCTCGTCAACGAGGACGGCGAGGTCGTGGCCAAGTGGGTCAGTTTTGCCTATCAGTCCGGCGGCGATTCCGGGCAGATCAACCGCGGCCTTGCGGCGGAACTCGTCAGCGAGTTCGTCGACCTTGCGCGCTCCGGTCGGCCCGTGCATTCCCTCGAGGCCGAACTCGGCTACATCCCGCTGTTCGCCGCGCGCAAGCTGGGGCTCGACGAGGACTGGCTGGATCGCCTGGAGGCCAGGAATCCCGCGTCGCGCCGTGCGCTCACGGTCACCCGCATCGTCGCCGGCACGCCGGCAGCCGACGCGATGAAGAACGGCGACATGATCCTGGCCATAGACGGCGAGGTCGTGACGACATTCCGTGAACTGGAACGGGCGGTGCAGAAGCCGCGGGTCGCGGTGACGCTGTGGCGGGACGGGAAGGCCCTGGATCTCGACATCGATACCGTCGCGCTCGACGGCGAAGGCATCAATCGTGCGGTGTCCTGGGCCGGCGCGCTGCTGCAGAACCCGCATCGGCCGATGGCGGCCCAGCGCGGCATCGAGCCGTCCGGTGTGTACGTCGCATTCTTCAGCTACGGATCACCGGCCACGCGCTACGGACTCTACGCCGGGCGGCGCGTTGTTGCCGTCGACGACGTCGACACGCCGGACCTGGCAACCTTCGTCGATGCCATCAGCGGCAAGGAAGACCAGGATTCGGGGCGC
>CALKYK010000457.1 GCA_938003715.1 uncultured Gammaproteobacteria bacterium | reverse complement strand
GCAGGGACACCTTTTGCCGCGGCATCGATCGCGCATGCGCCCGGCAAGGTCGAAGAAGCCGTCGAGTCGACGCTTGCGCACGAAGCACGGCTCGGCCGCATCGTGCGCAACGCCGGCGACATCCGCTGGCCCGACGGCACCGTTACCGCAACGTTCGAATTTCGTCACGAGCTATACCGGGCCTCGCTGCACGAACGGGTTACCGCGTCGCGTCGCGCGCGCCTGCACCGGGCCTTCGGCGAAAGGCTGGAACGCGCGTATGGCGATGAGGCCGGGCCGGTTGCCGGTGAAATCGCCGACCACTTCGCCCGCGGGCACGAGGCTGGCCGGGCACTGAAGTACTTCTACCCGGCGGCGCTGTTGAGCTTCAATCGCTCCGCCTATCGCGAGGCCGTCTCGATCGTCGACCGGGCACTGACACTGATTGAAACGCTGCCGGAATCGAACGAGACGTGGCGCATCGAGCGGGATCTGCACCTGCTGCGGGCCAGCGCCTGCATTTTCCTTGAAGGCTGGTCCTCCGGCCGCGTGGAGGAGTCCTACTTCCGCGCCCGGGAGCTTTCAGATTTGCTGGGCAGCAGGGCCAACGCGGCGGAGACCTACAGCATCGCGGCCATGTATGAAAATCGCGGTCGCTACACCGAATCGCAGGGAGTCATCGAGTCCCTGATCGAGCGCAGCAGCGATATCGGCCTCGAAGCGCACGAACTGCTGGCCTGCTCGCTGTTTCACCAGGGCCGCTTCTCGCAGTCGGTCAGCAATGCCGATCGCGCCATCGAGCGGTACGATCCCGGCGAGATCAGCGTCATCCTGGCGCGCTACGGCGAGAACCCGGGCGTCGCCAGCCACAACTGGGCGTCGCTCAGCCTGCAGTTAATGGGCTACCCGGAAACCGCGATCAAACGATCGGACCAGGCGCTCGATCTGGCGACCGGCCACACGTACAGCACCTGTTCCGCCCTGACCTTGCGTTCGCACCTGCATCAGTTCAGGAACGAACCGGAGGAAACCATTACCTGGGCCAGACAGACGCGAGAGCTGGCCGAGAAGCAGGGCTTCGCCTATCGCATCGCACAGGTCATGATCCTGCAGGGCTGGGCAGAAGGCCTGCTGGCTACGAATAACGCAGACCAGCAGCGCGCGCTCGAGGCCGTCGACGAAGGCATTCGGCGTCTCGAGAGGATGGGATCGGAAATGGACCTGCCACATCACCTGACGCTCAAAGCAGAGCTGCTGGAGCACATGGGTGAGCTTGACGGCGCCATCGCAGCGCAGGAGCAGGCAATTGACGCGAATCCCGAAGGCCGCGAGTTTTTCTACGAGGCAGAAATGCTTCGGCATCTCGCGTTGCTGCTGCTCGAAAAAGACCGTGCCAACCTCGAGAAGGGCAATGCACTGCTCGAACGGGCGCTCGAGGTAGCACGGCGACAGGGGGCGAGAATGCTCGAGCTCAGAACCTGCATAACGCGCTGCGAGTTTGCGAACGGGAGCGACCCGTCGAAACAAAAGGACCTGCAGACAGTACGGGACAGCCTCGACGAAGGCCACGACAGCCCGGACTGGCTGGCAGCGCGCGCCTGCGCTTGAAAAAAAACCGGCACGCCAGTCGGCGTGCCGGTCCGAACCGAATCTCCCTAATCCCTGACCGGCAGACCGCTGGGAACGGTTTGCGGCACCAGGTAATCGAGCGCTTCCGCCCGGGTGTCTGTCAGGCTTTCGAGAAACGCGACCAGGTCTTTTACCTGCCGGTCGGAAAGAGTGACTGGTTCGAGTTCATTGGCTGCGGCAATGTAACCGCGTAGCGTATCGCTGCGATGCACCCAGGTGTCGCTCAATCCGAATCCCTGTTGCCGGGTGTCGCTCAGGAAGTTCTGGCTGAAATTCGCGCCTTCCGCCGTCAGCTCCAGAACATTGCCGAGCGCCGGCAATAGCTCCGGCGGCGGCTCGTAGGCGTGCAGCGATGCGACCGGGTCCAGGTGATGACGCACGACCGCTTCCAGCGACCGGTATGCACCCGCATGACCGTACGGCGCAGACAGCACCACGTTGCGCAGGCTCGGCGTGCGGAACTTGTAGCGATCCTCGCTGCGGAACGTCACGCGGCCCCGGCCGTAATCTTCGAGCGCGAGATTCAGGCCGGTGGTGCGCCAGAACTCGCCGTCGGTGCCGTCGCCCTTGCCGGGACCGATCTGCGGCATCGCGATTGCATGGAACTCGTGATCCGTCTGGAACTTGCCGGAGTGGCAATGGCTGCAGCCGGCCTGGCCGTAGAAAATCTCCAGGCCGCGTTTCGCACTCGATGACAGGCGGGACGCGTCACCGCGAAGGTAGGCATCGAACGCGCTGTCGTCGGCCCGAAACTCGCTGATCTCGAAGGCCGCAATGGCGTTTGCGGCGAGCACGTAGCTGATGTCTTCTCGCGTTGTTACCCGTTGCGGATACGCCTCCCTGAACAGCGACACGTACTCGTCGTTCTGTTGCAGGCGCTCCGCAAGCAACTGCCACGCGCCGCCCTCTCCGGCCGCATTGTTGCCGAAGACGGCGTCCGCGATCGGGTTCTCGCCCTTGTCGCCCGCCATTTCAGCAGGCGACGTCACGGGAAACAAAGCCTGCGCGGCGAGCACGTTGTCGAGCCCGGTAGGCAGTTTCCATTTCGCCGGCGAAATGAAGCCACCGGCGTAATTCCTGTCCAAATCGACCTCGACTCGTCCGTCATGGAACAGTCGTACGAATTCCCTGGCGCCGAGGTTGAACAGTGCCGGCGAGTTGCGCGGTACGCGCCCGTGCACCGCACGCTCGGCGTAGCTGCCGGGCTTGCGCTGCGGGCCGAGGCCCGTGGGTCCCTCGCCGAGCGGTAATGCGAGACCATCACCGGACGCGAGCGACGGATGGTGGCAGGTCGCACAGGAAATATTGCGGTTGCCACTCAATATCTTGTCGAAAAACAGCAGCCGGCCGAGCGCGACCTTGTTCGGAACCGGTGTGCCGTTGTCGTGGTAATCGCTATCGACAACCGGCGGCGGCAATGCCGGACCGGCCCCTGCGGCGCAGGCCGGTCCGGCTTGCGCCGCGGCGACGGCGATCACGGCAATTGCCGTCGTTACACCGAACGGGGTTTTCATGGCATACCTCCTTACAGGCCCGCGCGCGGCGGCAGCATGACGAACAGCGGAATGTGCGAGACGCTGCCGAATGCACCCGGATGCCCGCCGTAGGTTTTGCCGTCGCTGTGCCAGTTGATCGCGAGCATCGACGTCGTCCATACATCTGACATCTGCAGGCACGGCGTGAACGAGTGACGGAACGCTGCCTTGCCATCGGCATCGGCAACGAACACGCTTTCGGAGCCATCCCGCGCACCCAGCGGCAGATCCAGCGTGCCGGTGAAAGGCACGGGCGGGGGTATCGCGATGAACGCGTGCCACATCGTATAGACGCCGTTTGGTACCAGGCCCGAAAAGCTCACGTCGAGGTTGCCCTGCCCGTTCTCACAGGTGTATACGCCGGTTCCGGCGTGCCGCAGCCATTCGCCGAGCGTCATGCCGATTGCATCGCCTCTGGGAACCGGCCCGATCGCGTCGTTGTTGAACGGATCGTGCGGTATCGGCTCCGCCGCCCTGTACAGCGGTGCTCCCATGTCATTGTCACCGTTGGTAACGCGGAACACCTGGCCGCTGCCCGGCTCGCGCTCGATGTACACGTCCTGCTCCGGCAGGCCCATGTCGAGATGCGTCTTGAATGCCAGGTGAACGGCATAGGACCGGCCTTCCGGTGCGGCGTCGGGCGTCTTTGCCGCGACGAAAGCCGCCAGCAACAGGCCATACAACGGCATTGCAATCAATGCGTTACTGAATTTGGTGGTCATGTCGAACTCCTCTCGGTCCGTTTCAGTGTCGGGGCGGATTGTGATTTCCGCCCCCTGCCGCCGCTTGACCGTCTTGTGACACTTTCATGACCTTTTGCTGACCCGGCGGCTGGAAATGCCATGAAAAGGTCAGCGGATGATCATGCTTGCCAAGCCTGGCCTGGCCACACTCACCCTCAATCGGCGGCGCGACGGACGCTGCCGTCATCACCTATACGAGAGGAACAGGACATGGGTGCCGGGCAGCGAGAAAGCTACTCGCAAACCGCAAAGCTGCTGCACTGGCTTACGGCAGCAATCGTCGTGTGGGCCACGGTCAGCGGGCTGGTCGCGGGCAATTTTGCAGGCGAGCCGCTTCGCTCGTGGGTGTCGTCACTGAACGTCTCACTGACCACGCTCCTGGTACCGGTCTTTGCCTTTCGGTTGTGGTACCGGGCTACCGCCCCGAAGCCAGCGCCGGCAAACCTGTCGCCGCGCGCTCAGCGTTCAGCCCGGATCGGCCACGCCGCGCTGTATGTGATGACCGCGATCGTGCTTGCTTCCGGGGTCCTGACAATGAAGCACGACATTCAGGTATTCGGCTGGTTCACAATTCCTCAGCCGCTCGACCATGTATCGCTAAACGAGCTGTTTGGCGGGGTTCATCGCGTATCGAGCATTGCGCTGGGCCTGCTGGTGCTGGGCCACGTTGCCGCCGTCGTCGTTCATCACGTCAGTGGAACGCCGGTGCTGCAGCGCATGCTGTGGCGCCGGGCCGCCGAACTCGACGCAGAAATGCAAATCGATGCGTGCGGCCACCCGCTTTTCTGCGCCGGGGATATCGGCACAGCCCACGTAGCAGCGCATCGCTATGCAGATGCCGGTCGCATGGTGGAAGGATATCAATGGCTTCGCAAGTGGCTCGATGGAAGGGCCGGCTCCGGCTGCGATTGGGTGCATATCCAGTTTCACATGGCCACCTTCGAACTCGCGGTGGGCAGGTGGCCTGACGCGTACGAACGTTTTCTCGCGCACATTCTGCCGGCGGCCGAGCGTGGGGAGGAAGCGCTTACCGACGCTCCGGCACTGCTGTGGCGGCTGCAATTGAGCGCACCGGATCCCGTCGAAATGCCTTGGGACGTTCTTCGTCAGGCGGCGATGCGTCATCTCGGTACCACCGAAGATACGTTCATCGAGCTGCACAATTTGCTTGCGCTCGCAGGCGCGGGCGACCTCGACAGCATTGAACGCTGGCTCAATGCGGTACCCGAGCTTGGTGACCCGGTCAGGATCTGCCTGTTGCGGCGGGTTGCGATGGCGCTACGTGCGTACACGAGGCGCACTTACCAACAGGCTGTGAACGTTCTCGGCAGCGTGCTTCCGCACCTGGCATTGATTGGCGGCAGCCGCGAGCAAAACCGCTTGTTCGCCGATATTGCCGAGTACCTCTCCATGCAGGCAGCGCGACAGGCAGCAACTGATTGAAGGCAGGAGGTCCTGCTTATCCCAGCTCGTTCACTGCGCGATGCGCCATCATGATTGCGGTTTTCGCATCCGCGCCCGGCGCGGAGTCGGCATTGGCAATCGTGACGCGTCCGAAGGGCTGCCGGCCGATTTTCGTCGAGTCGCCGGGGCCGCCATAGGTATAACCGTGCGCCCAGCGGTTTACGGAAATGCTGGCGACGTCGCGGTCGAACGCGAACGATTCACGGGGCAGCATGCCGCTAAGGTGCCGACGGATCTCGTCTTCGTAATCGTCGAAACCGAGTGACAGCATCCGGTACCGCGCCTCGCGAAACTGCTGCTCGGCCGGCGCGCCAAAGGTGCCATACGGACAGCTGATCATCTGGATGATGCACGGCTCGTGTGGGGTCTTTGTGAACTCGTAGCCGCCGAGGCTCACCGGGAAATCCATCATCACGACCTGGTGCATGTTGCCGGGGCACATTGCAACGCCGATACCGCGCTCCTGCAACGCCCGCCAGTTCCGCAGTCCCACCGTCGTGTACTGCAGCGGGCTTTTTTGCTGCAACCTCAGCGCTGCAGCCTGTGCGTCCGGCAGCCCGGAAACAATGTGCGGAATGATCTTGTTGTAACAGGCCATGACGACGGCACCTGCACGTACGCGGTGGGTTCGGTTGCCCCTGACGTAGTCGACGAACACCTCCCCGGCACCGTACGGGGCGCCCTCATGGATGACGTTGACGGCCGTGCTGTTCAGTCGTACTCGCACCGCGTTGCCGGATCGGTCCAGCTGCGAGTAGTCAAACCGGGCGTTGACCAGATCCTCGGCGCTGTCACCGTCCGCGACACTCGGCACTAGATGCTTCACCAGGGCCCGGGCCACGCCGGCGTTACCGTCGGGATAGTGATAGATGTAGGGATGCTCTTCGTCGTAGACGGCCTTCGGTGCAAAGCCCAGCGCGCCGCACCGTTTCGCCGCGGCGATGCTGATCAGCTCCGTGCCAGTACTGGACCAGTCGAGACCGGAGTGACGTGCCATTCGCAATACGCCCGGGTCATCAACGCCCAGCGTCTCCTGCAGGTAGTCGAAGTAGGAATGTGTCTCGATGTAATCCTGCAGTTCCGATTCCGGCACGTCGAATACATGCAATCCGGCGTTTACCACCCTCAGCAACTGCTCACGGCCGCGCTCGCTCAGCGGCGCCTGTTGCACGGCCTCTTCGTTAGAGATTTGTGCCAACGGTATGCCTTCGACGTAATTCGGATAGTTACAGAACGGGTGCCGGACGACCCGGTCCTCGCCGAATACTTCCTTGTTGAAATACGTTACGGCACTCAGGTCATGGCGCCCGAAAAAGCCGCGATCGTAAGCCGTTTCGAATCGTTGCAGGTCGACGCCGACGACCTCGAAGAGGTCGAGGACGACCGGGTCGGCAAGCTTCGGTTCGACAATCGTTTGCGACCCGCCGTAGCCGATGCGCATGATTCCGTCGATCGTATGTTCGTTGCGCTTGGCGTGGCCGCCGAAGTCGTCGTGGTTGTCCAGGACAAGGATCCTGCTGCTCGCGCCGTGCTTTTCCCGATAGAAGTACGCCGCGGCAAGGCCGCTGATCCCGCCACCCACGACCACAAGGTCGTAGTGTTCCGACAAGCTGCTGACAGATCCCCAGTCGGATCGCGTGCCCCAGGCCAGGGCATGAGCGTGATCGTTCGACCCGGGGTGGCTGCCGCGCAGGCCGGTCAGCGCCGGTGGATAGTAGGACGGGTCCAGAGCTGCCATTGCAGCCTGGCCGCTTGCCGCGAGCGGAAACATCGAACCGCCGGCGGCCATCAGCGTGCCGTTGATGAAATCGCGCCGGGTAATGTCACTCATTAGCGGTGCTCTCGAGCAGACGAAACAATGCGGCAGGCGCTATTGAAGTGAAACCCGGGCGACGAACGGTTTGCCGTTCAGTGCACGCCAGTCGACGTTTCTGAAGATTTCGGTTTTCCTTCCCTGCGGTCCCATCACTGTGACGTGCACGTCGATCGGCACCGACTCGGCGAGCCCGATGTGCACCGGCATCGCGTTTTGTGCGTTGTAGCCGCCACCGGTGTCGACGATCCGCAGGCCGAGCAGCAATTCCGTTCCGGCGCGATAGACGCGCACTTCGGATCCGGCGCGCGTGTAGTGGCCATTCCCGTCAAGTACCAGCACCTGTAACGATCGCGCTGCAATCTCCGCATCGAGTTCGTTGCGAAACAGGTAGTGCGATGCCGCCGGGTCGTTCGCCGCCAGCGCGAGGTCGAGATCGCCGTCGCGATCGAAGTCCGCCCATTGCGCGCCATGGTCGCTGTCGTTGGCCGCGATAATGGCCGGCATCCTGTTCACGAACCGATCGCCTTCATTGATGAACAGGTAATCCGGCATGCCGGGCCTGCCGCTGACGTAGCCGACCGTGTACAGGTCCGGCCGGCCGTCGTGCTGCACGTCACCCCAGACGCCGGTGACGACGTGGTCGTAAACATCGACACCCATATCAGCCGCGACATCGGTGAACGTGCCGTCACCGTTGTTGCGAAACAGGCTGTCGTGGCCGTACTCGGCGACGTACAGGTCGAGGTCGCCGTCCGTGTCGAAGTCGGTCACGGCGCAGCCGACGCCGCCGTCCTCGATCGGCCGCCGCGGCTGATCGATGTTCAGCTCCGTCGCCACGTCGCGAAAGCGGCCGTTGTCGTTGCGAAACAGTCCATCGCGATCACCGTTCTGGTTGGCCGTGAATGCATCGAGATCGCCGTCCGAGTCGAAATCGAACCAGCAGGCGCCCACCGTACGGCGTGGCTCGGCAATGCCCGTCTCGAACGTGACATCGGTGAACTGCCCGTCGTCGTTTCGCAGCAGGCGATTGACGCTTGCGCGCTGCGCGACGTAGAGGTCGAGATCGCCGTCGGCATCGTAGTCGATGAACGACGCCTGGCGGGTTATCCCGCGCAGAGCGACGCCTGCGGACTCGCCAACCTCAGTGAAAACGGCAATGCCATCGTGGGAATCGTTCCGATACAGCCGGTTCGGATGATCGTAGTGGCCGGAGTAGCCGATGTAGAGATCGATGTCGCCGTCCCGGTCGTAGTCACCCCACGCAGCGGATCGCATATTGCCGCCATCCGTCGGCAGGCCGGAGCCGGGCGCCACGTTCTCGAAACCGTCAGGTCCGTTCCGGTACAGGCGGAGCGGCGCGTCGCTGAAGGTCACGACGAGGTCGACGTCGCCGTCGTTGTCGTAGTCACCCCAGGCGTTCGACTGCCCGCCTGAATCGGCGAACAGTTCCGGCTGAACGGGGACGAACTCTAGTTCGGCGGCGACGGCAATGGTGCCGAGCAACATGAGTGGTGCGGTGACAATTCGACTGGGCATGGTCCCTACCTTAGCGCAAAGCGGCGCAGTAGATTTCGGCTTTTGCGAGAGCTCGCCTCGTTCATGTTCCGTTAAGACTAGCGTCACACAGGTTCACCTGTCGTTCATCGGCACCGCCCTATTCTGAAACTCCATCGGAATGGACCGGCTGAGGAGGACATCATGAAAAATCTGGGACTGAGTGCACTGCTGGTGGCCGGCCTGTTAGGCCTCGACATATCACCCGCCGCAGCACATCCGGGTGCACACGAAGTGCGTGTTTACAACGACGGGTATCGCCACGAATTTCGTCGCGAACAGTCGATGCCAAGGTGGCTGAAGCGGAACCGTTCCTTCCGCCACTGGTACCGGCATTCGCCGTTGAAGCGATTTCGCCGTATCAGCTGGGACCAGCTCTACGAGATCTATCGCTGGGAGCACAGCTACTTCACCAACCGCTTCTATGGCAGACCGCATCGCGACTGGGATCGCGATTGGGATAGAGAAAGAGATCGTCGCCATAGGAACCGGCGCTACAAGAGCG
>CALKYK010000456.1 GCA_938003715.1 uncultured Gammaproteobacteria bacterium | reverse complement strand
CCTGTCGAGCGGCTTCGGTCGACGCCTTTCCGGTCGACCCGCTGAGTAAGGAAGAACCATTCATGAAGACCTATTTCAAAAATCGGCCAGGACTCTTTCGAGTGCTGAAAAACCCGGCTTGCGCCATTCTGTCCGCCGCCGTCGTTGCGGCTTGTGGCGGCTCGGGCGCGAATCCCGGCACCGGCCCACAGCAACCGCGGCCGACCCCGCAACCCGAGCCGGTGCCGGTTGCTGCGTGCACTCCGCAGCAATATACGGAGGCCTGGGCCTCGCTGGCGTGCCCGCCGGGCATGCTGTGCGTCGGCGAGGTATACGGTAACGACGTAGCGAACATCAGCGTACTGACCGAGGGCAGGCGACCGGACTGGTCGCCTGACGGTAGCCAGCTTGTGTTCGAGCGCCCGGTAGGGAACGAATCCTTTGGCGAGGGCGTGTTCCGCATCAACGCGGACGGTACGGGTAACGTGAAACTTGCCGACGGTCGGGAACCGACCTGGTCGCCGGACGGCCGCAGGATTGCGTTTCGGGATGTCACCGGCATCGCTGTGATGAACGCCGACGGGTCCGACCTGACGACGCTGCTTCATCACGATTTTGCCTATGCGGACGGAGCTCTCGTCAGCGCGCCCGCATGGTCGCCGGACAGTCAGCGGATTGCGTTCGTACATAGCGATGTCGAATTCGAAACGCCGGAACTCTATGTCATGGACAGTGACGGCAACAACGCACGACTTCTGGTCAAGAGTCCGCTCGGGCAGATCAGCGCCCCGTCATGGGCCCCTCATAACGGCTTGATTGCGTTCGTACGAGACGTCGGCATGTATATCGTTGATGCCGGTGGCGGCGAACCCTCGCATATCTTCAACGGCATTCCGTACCTGCCACGCCACTGGTCACAGTCTTCCGACTGGTCGCCGGATGGCTCCACGATCTGGTTCTCGACGAAGAGCGATTGTACGGCTCTGGGAGTCCACTCCTTCGACCCGTCGGTCGGCCCGGCGATACAGCGACTTCTCGGCGCGCAGCAACCTGCGTGGTCACCAGACGGCGCACGCCTGGCGTTCTCGAGCCCGGCCGATGCGTATCCCCCGATAACGATGCCGGCGAGAGTATATAACCTGGATGGCGTGCACAGCGACGGTTCAAAATCGCGCTACGTGCTGTACGACGATGGCAACTTCAATCTGCAATTCACTTCGCTGAACTGGGGCACCTTCGGGTACGGGGGCCGTTATTCCGGAGAGAACCCAATCGCTTTCCAGATGGAATGGGATAACGCTCCTGAACCCTGGCGTGCGACCGGAACCGTCGACGGCACACGCCTCAGCATCAGGTACAACTGGATTGCTGATCTTATAGGCTTCGAGAACGGCGGCTACGAACTCGACGAATCGCAGCAATGAATGCGGATCACATCGACTACATCGCGTCACGCCAGGCTGCGAGCATGGGCAGGTTTGCAAAGCGCGGATCGCCCCGCAGCGCGTCGAGCACCGGCTGCAGCATCGTGAACTGGTCGGGGGATGCAATGAACGAGCGATCCTGGATGGATCGCTCGAGCCAGGCGAACAGCTGGTCGGAATCACCGAGGCCCGCGTAAAGCATGGCCACCGGGAACGCGTCGCCCTCGCCGGCCTGCCAACTGGCGTGCAGGTCGTCGAGGACGCGACGCGCTTCCTCGTGCTGCCCGGAGCGCGCCAGCACGTAGCCCCACATCGCCTGGCCCAGCGGCCCGCTGTGCGTGTTCGACTCCACGATGGAGTCGACCGCGCTCTGCCACCGGCCGTCTTGCTCATGGCAATGCGCAACGATGAACGGCACGCGCAATAGCGGCGGATCGATGTGGCTGATGGATTCGAGACGATGCAGCGCATCGTCGCAGCGCCCGTTGGCGGCCAGTGCCCGGGCAAGTTCAGCAGTCGCGCTGGGCGACAGCGGGTTGAGTTGCGTCGCCCGCGTCGCTTCCGCCAGCGCCTGCTCCAGCTTGCCCATCCACAGGTGCAGCGTGACCAGCCATTCACGCACCTGGCCGCGAGCCGGATCCAGCGACAGTGCGGTCTTGAGCGAGGCCTCCGCCGCAATCAGGTCGAAGTTCCGCATGTGCAGCAGGCCGGTGACGGCATACGCCTCCGCGTTCGATGGATCCAGGGCGACGGCATTGTTCGCCGCTTCGGCCGCCTGCTCGTAGAGCTCGTCCGCATTGTCGCTGTCGTCGAACGCGACGCGCATCGACAGCTTTGCCACCCCTACCCACGCCGCGGCGTAGGACGGATCGAGGGCGACCGCGTTTTGAAAGTGTTCGAGCGACTGTGCCGCCGCGGCGGGGCTGCGATTCATCGCCGGGTCGTTGCCACGCAGGTAGGCTTCGTAGGCGGCAATGTTCATGGTGCGGCGTGCCGGATCTTCGGTGTCGGCATCGCCGCGCAGGCGACGGTCGACCTCCTCGGCCACGACTCTTGCGATCTCGTCGACACTCCCGACATGCCCGGCATTCTCCCTGCTCGCGTCGAGCCAGTAAGCGACGATCGCGACGACTATCGCAACGGCGGTGATCGGCGCGTAGCGAAGCCAGCCCGACGATGCGCGCGCGGCCTGCTCCTGCACGTCGGTTGCCGGCGGCGCTGTCGATTGCCGGGGTTGCGGCGTGGCGGGCGCGGATGACGAGCTGTCCCGCGGCGGCGACGATGCATCGCGCCGCAGTCCCTGCAGGCGCGCGATCATCTCGACCATTTCGTCCGGCGGTCGCATGCCGAGCTCGTTCTTGAGCAGGCGTTCGTGCTCTTCGGCGTGCAGCAGCGCAGCGCCCGGATCGCCGAGTGCTTCCAGCGAGCGCATCAGGCGCAGGACGGCGCCGGTGTCGAGTGGCCGCTGAACCGTGAGCCGTTTCCAGTACTCGGTGGCGGTGCGCGTGTCGCCGCGCGTCTCGGCATCCTCGGCAAGCGCCTCGAGTGCCGACTCGTAGGCATCCGCCAGCCGCGTCCGCTGCGTGCGCATCCAGTGTTCGAAATCCTGTGCGTCGGGCAGGAAGAACGCATCGAGAAATGGCGCGGTGTAGAGTTCGACGGCCTTCGCAAAATCGCCGGAACCGATCGCCTCTTCGAAGGCAATGACGTCGCAGTGCACGATGTCGGTGTCGAGGCGCAGGCCGTCGCCGACCGCGCGAATCGCCTCTTCGCCGAGCGCTTTGCGCAGCACGTAGATCGATTGCTTGAGCAGGTTGCGCCCCTGCTCGCCGCTGCGGTCGGGCCACAGCAGTTCCAGCAGCTTTTCGCGGGGCAGCGTGTGCGAGCGCGCCGTTGCCAGCAGGGCAAGCAGCGCCATGCGATGGCGTTGCACGGCGGCACCACTCATCACGCCGGAGTCGCCTTCGAGATAGACAGCGCCGAAAAGCTTCAGTACGACCATTCGCGGCCTCTCGCCGACGCCCGGCCCTGGCGGGCGCCGAATGTTACTCCTGATACTAACGCGAATAAACAAGTATCGGGGCACCCGGAACGGGTGATTTGGAGAATCGCGGAGACGGTGGCGGGTGCGCGTTGCGGGGCGGTGCCGGGCCGTCTTGTCGGTTTCAGGCTGCCGCTATCGGCTCACTCCGGAGCGGTCGCGGCGTGCTGCGCCAGTCGCCAGACGAGCTCGTTCGCCTGGCTGGTGTTTTCCAGGTTCGAGAGCACGACGGCGTAGATCTGCTGGTCCGGCAGCCACAGCGCGCTGCTCGAGAAACCGTGTATGCCGCCGGAGTGGCTGATGACGCGCAGCCCGTCCCGGTCACGTGCGTACAGACCGAAGCCGTACTCAGTGTCGGTTCCATCCGTAAGGAGGACCGGCGTTGTCATTTCGCGCACGGATTCATCGCTGAGTATCTCGCCGCCGAACAACGCGGTTGTCCACCGCGCGAGGTCGTCGACGGTCGAGACGAGCGCGCCCGCCGCGTACGGGTGCGTCATGCTGATCGGGAGCGCATTCCAGTAGCGACCGTGCCTGTCGACCTCGTAGCCCGACGCCCGCCGGTGAATGACATGCAGTCCGCCGTACTGCGTGTCGTTCGTGCCGAGCGGCTCGAAGATTTCGCTGCGCAGGAATTCCGCGTAGCTCTTGCCCGACACGCGCTCGATGATGAGGCCGAGCAGGGTGTAGCCGGAGTTCGAGTAGGCGAAGCGGGTGCCGGGTGCGAACTGCATGGGTTTGTCCGCGAACAGTGCTACGAGCTCGTCCACCGTCACGTCGTTTCGTATCAGGTCGCCGCGCCAGTAGCCGGGAATGTCGGTGAAGCTGAAAATGCCCGACGTGTGCGAGAGCAGCTGCGCGATCGTGATCTCCGCGCCCTGCGTATCGAAATCCGGGAGGTAGCGCGTGATGTCGTCGTCGACATCGAGCCGGCCCTGCTCCTGCAAAAGCAGGATGGCCGCGGCGGTGAACTGCTTCGTGATCGAGCCTATGCGCAGCACGTGATCCGGCTGCATCGGCACGCCGAGTTCGAGATTGGCCTGGCCTACCGCACCTCGGAACAGCACTTCGCCGTCGCGCATCAACAAAGCCGTTGCACCGGGACCGTCGGCCGGGAAACTGTCGGCCAGCCAGGAGTCGTAGTCGCCTTCCGAGGCGCAGGACGGTGCTGAAAGTGCGAGAAGCAGCAGGATCGCGATCGCGCGATTCAGGAACACGGCGTTTCTCCCGGGCGGGTGTGGATTGGATGCATACCGCGGCGAATGGGTTTGAGTTTCGTGATGTCGCGAACGGAACGAATGCCGGATGGTATCTATAATCCCGATTCTAACCCTGAAGAAAGCGACAAGGGGCAACATGCGGATGAATCCCCTGGCGAGAATCCCGCTCATCCTGGTGATATCCATCGCAACGGGTGCGGTTGCAGCAGACGACGTCGCCGAGAATGAATACGCCGAGATGTTCCCGGGCCTGTCGCCGGGCCCCGTGGAATACGACTTCCTCACCATGCTCGACGACGTTTACGAGTTATGGGAAGTCGAGCCGCCACGGCACGTGTTCGAATCGCTCATCGAGCATCACGACCTGACCGCTGAAGCAGCATCCAAGCTGTACGTTATTTCGCCGATGGCGCGAGACCGGAAGTACCTGGCGATCTATGGCATTGCCTGGCGCGAGGAAGGGGCAGATTCAGAGGCAGCGAAGCTTCACAGGGAGATCATCGACCAGAACTGCCGCGTCATGATCGATGCGTTCCCTGATTACTGCCAGTCGCGTGATCCACACCGTCGGTCGGGATATGCCGTCGTGGATGCAGAAGATGGCGTGCTGGGCGTGCTTCCCCACTTCTTCCGTAGTCGCGACGGAATTCCTTCGATTCTGTCCGGTGACATAGTTCATGCCGCAACGCTGAATCACGTGCGCGATCGCTATATTTCCTTC
>CALKYK010000455.1 GCA_938003715.1 uncultured Gammaproteobacteria bacterium | reverse complement strand
ATGGAGATCAACACCCTCAACAATTACTTCTTCACCACGGCGTCCGCGCCGCTGATCATCGGGCTCGGCTGGTGGCTGACCGATCGTGTCGTCGAGCCGCGGGTCACTGGAATCCCGATCGACGGCGACGAGGAAGACCTGCCCGAGGTACACGATTTGAAGCCCGAGGAGCGCAGGGGCCTCAGGTGGGCGCTGATCGTGATGGTCGTGGGTCTCGTGATTCTCGCCGCCACGCTGGTACCGGACGGTTCGCCGTGGCGCGACGCAAGCGGCGCGCTCGCGAGCTTCTCGGCGCCGATCATGCAGTCGATCGTTGCGCTGATTTTTCTCCTGTTCCTGATTCCCGGCATCGTCTTCGGCTACGTCGCGGGCACGCTCAAGGGTACCAAGGACATCATTGCCGGCATGACGCATTCGATGCACCAGATGGCGTACTACCTCGTCATCATGTTCTTCATCGCGCAGTTCGTGTACGCGTTCGGTGCTTCGAATCTCGGCACGCTGCTCGCGCTGGCTGGCGCCGAAGCCCTGAAAGGACTGCAGGAATACCCGTCGATCCTGATCGTCGGCATCGTATTGCTGACCGGCTTCGTCAACCTTTTCGTCGGCTCGGCGAGCGGCAAGTGGGGCTTGCTTGCGCCTATTTTCGTGCCGATGCTGATGACGCTCGGCATCTCACCCGACCTGACCCAGGCCGCCTACCGCGTCGGCGATTCGAGCACCAACATCATCACGCCGCTGATGCCTTACTTCCCGCTGGTCGTCGTCTATTGCCAGCGCTACGTAAAGAACACCGGTATCGGCACGCTCGCGGCAATGATGCTGCCGTACTCGATCTGGTTCCTCGTTGCCTGGACCGCATTCCTGCTGATCTACTACGCGCTCGGCATACCGCTCGGCATCCAGTCCAGCTACACCTACCCGTAAGCGCGAGGCATCGATGCTCGACTACGAAAAACTCGGCGCGTTCTACGTCGGCAAGCGTTACGACCTCGACGCGGACAAGCTCACCGACGAAATCGTCCTGTACGACTCGAAGGACCTGACCACGCACGCGGTCATCATCGGCATGACCGGCTCGGGCAAGACCGGGCTCGGCGTCGGCATCCTCGAGGAGGCGGCGCTCGACAACATCCCGGTCATCGCGATCGACCCGAAGGGCGACATGGGCAACCTGATGCTCACGTTCCCCGACTTCAAGCCCGAAAGCTTTCGCCCGTGGATCAACACCCGCCAGGCGACGGACAAGGGCCAGACGCCGGACGAATACGCGAAGGGGCAGGCCGATCTGTGGAAAAAGGGCCTCGCCGGCTGGGGCCAGGACGGCGCGCGAATCCGCAAGCTGAAGGAAAAGGCCGAGGTTTCGATCTACACGCCGGGAAGCACGGCGGGGCAGTCCGTTTCGGTATTGCAGTCCTTCCAGGCGCCGGATGCCGCGCTGCTGAATGACGGCGACCTGTACCGCGAGCGCGTGCAGGCAACGGCAACCGGCATCCTGTCGCTGCTCGATATCGACGCGGACCCGATCACGAGCCGCGAGCATATTTTGATATCGCAGATTCTCGACCAGGCCTGGCAGCAGGGGCGCAATCTCGACATTGCCGCGCTGATCAACGCCATCCAGTCGCCGCCGATGACGCGCATCGGGGTCATGGACGTCGATTCTTTCTACCCGTCGAAGGATCGCTTCGCGCTCGCGATGCGCCTGAACAACCTGCTCGCCGCACCCGGGTTCGAGGCGTGGATGCAGGGCGTGCCGCTGAACACGGCGGACCTGCTGTACACGAAGTCCGGCAGGCCGCGCATATCCGTGATGTCGATCGCGCACCTGGGCGAAAACGAACGCCTCTTTTTCGTCGCAATGCTGCTGAACGACCTGATCGCCTGGATGCGCAGCCAGCAGGGCACCTCGAGCCTGCGCGCAATCCTGTACATGGACGAGATCTTCGGCTACATGCCGCCGGTCGCGAACCCGCCGACGAAGAAACTGATGCTGACGCTGCTTAAGCAGGCGCGCGCGTACGGCGTCGGCCTGGTGCTCGCGACGCAAAACCCGGTCGACCTCGATTACAAGGGGCTGTCAAACACCGGCACCTGGTTTATCGGCCGGCTGCAGACCGAGCGTGACAAGGCGCGGGTCATGGAAGGCCTCGAAGGCGCGAGCCAGGGCGGCGCCTTCGACAAGCAGAAGATGGAGCGCATCCTGGCCGGCCTCGGCAAGCGCCGGTTCCTGCTGCACAACGTGCACGAGGACGAGGCGATCGTGTTCAATACCCGCTGGGTCATGTCCTATCTCGCCGGTCCGCTGACGCGCGACCAGATCAAGCGGCTGATGGCGGAGCAGAAAGCCGCCGCGCCGGAAAGTGCGGCACCGGCGGCAGCTGCGAAGAAGGCCGAATCCGGTGGCGACGCCCCGGTGCTTCCGCCGGGCATCCGCCAGGTCTACGTGCCGGCCGGCGGCGGCGACCTGCAGTACTTCCCGCGCCTCGTTGCCGCGACCGACATGGTATTCAGCAACGCTCGCTACGACGTCAACGCGACGGTGGAGAAGACCTTTACCGTCGAGTTCGAGGACGGCCCGGTTGCGATCGACTGGGACAGCGCCGAGCCGGTCGATTTCACGGTCGAGGAACTGGACGATCACGGCGCGCCCGAAGCGCGCTATGCGGAGTGTCCGCCGGCAGCCATGAAGCAAAAGAACTACACGGCGTGGGAGCGGGAATTCAAGCGCTGGGTGCGACAGAACGAAACCATCACGCTGTATCGCAGCAAGAAGTACCGCCTGACGTCGAACGCCGGCGAAACGGAAGGGGAGTTTCGCGTGCGGCTGCAGCAGCTCGCGAACGAAAAACGCGACCAGCAGGTAGCCAAGCTGCGCAAGCGCTACGCGACCAAGACCACCACACTCGAGAACCGGCTGATGCGCGCCGAGCAGGCCATCGCGCGCGAGCAGGAGCAGTCGAAAAAGAAAAAATTCGACACCGCCATTTCGTTCGGCACCGCGATCCTGGGCGCCGTGCTCGGGCGCAAGAAACTGTCCACCAGCACGGCCAGCCGCATGGGCACGGCGATCAAGAGCGCGAGCGGTGCGCGCAAGGAAGCCAGCGACGTCGAGCGCGCGAAGCAGACCGCGGCGAAAGTGCAGAAGGATCTCGAAGCGCTGAACGATCAGCTGCAGGAGGAGATCGATGCGCTGGACGAAAGCTTCGACGCGCAGCAGGAGGAGCTCACGGAAGTCGTGGTGAAAGCCAAAACCACCGATATCGCGGTGCCGCTCGTTGGCCTGGCCTGGATGCCTTACCGCGACAGCGGCGACGGCCGCGTCGAGCCCGCCTGGTAGGCGGGCCGCTCTCTCTTAGCGTTCGCCCACGCAGGCGCCCGCGTAGGCGAGCGTGACGCCGGCGTTCTCACGCTGGCAATCGTTATCGTATGTCACGCCGTTCAGGCCGCATACCGGCTGGTAGTCGTTCGGGCAGTTGCGACCCTGTGCTTCGCACAGGCCCGCGTACTGGATGCGCGCGCCGGAGCGCTCGGCGAGGCAGGCGTTGCCGTAGGTGCGATCGTCGGCGCCGCAGACCGGTACGTACATTTTCGGGCACGGACGCATGTTGCACGCGCCTTCCACGACGACTTCGTAGCCGGCGGCCTGCGCCGTGCAGGCATTGTCGTAAGTTTCGCCGTCGGGCCCGCAGACCGGCATGAAGATCTGCGGACAGTTGTTGACGTCGCAGATGCCGCTGCGCCGGACGGGTATTCGTTCCAGTTCCGCCTCGCAGCGATTGCGATAGGTGCGGCCGTTGACGCCGCAGACCGGGTCGTAATCGCCCGGGCACGCCGAGGAGCCTTCGCAGGCGCCGATCGAAGCAATGTCCACGCCGACCCGGTCGGCGAAGCACAGGTTCGTGTAGGTGTTTCCATCAATGCCGCAGACCGGGTCGAGGTCGTCGGGGCAGCGCTCGACGTCGAGCGCGCAGGCGCCGGGAGAAACCTCGCTCAGGCCGGCTTCGGCCGCGAAACATTCGTTCGCGTAGGTGACGCCGTCTTCGCCGCACACGGGCTCGAACAGGTCGGTGCAGGCGGACTCCAGCGCGCAGGTTCCGGGGAACGCGACCGGCACTTCGGCCTGCGCGGCGAAGCACTCGTTATCGTAGGTGACCTCGTCGGTACCACAAACCGGCGCATAGATTTCGGGGCAGGCTTCCGGCGGGCCGCCGTTCGTGCATTCGCCGGGGCTCGCCACCGCGACGCCCGCGACGCTCGCCACGCAGTCGTTGCTGTAGGTGTTGCCGTCGATGCCGCAGACCGGATCGTACTGCATCGTGCAGGCGACCTCGTCTTTCTGCTGGGCGTCGGAGTTGCCCGGCGCGAACAGGGTCAGCAGCGCCACCAGCGGCGCACAATGGATGCTCAGGGTTTTGTTCATGCAGAAGAAGTTGTCTTGCCGTTTCGCCTTAGACGTGATTGCGGGCGCGTCGTTCACAGCCGTCACGCCGGCCTGGCGCTGCCCCAGTAGTTGTAACAGAGGGCTCGCAGCCCGGGAATATACATGCGTTCGTCGGTTTCCATCGTGAATCCGCCGGCCGAAAGCACCGCCGGGATGTCGCGATCCAGGTTGCAACCGCCGGCAATGCGCCGCCAGGTCGGATTCATGCGCCGCTGCCAGCGCCTGACGTCGGCGTCCGGTGCCAGCCCGTGCTCGCAGTAAAGCAGCCGCCCGCCAGGCTTAAGCACCCGGCGCATGCCGTTGAGTGCCGCAACCGTATCCTCGATCGTGCATAAAGAATAGGTGACCAGCACCGTGTCGACGCTCTGATCGTCGAGCGGAATTTCCTCGCCGGGCAGGTCGATGAATTCGACGTCGATAGTGGTTTCCTCGACCAGAGGTGCGGCCTTGCGGCGCATGCCTTCGGACGGCTCCAGTGCGAACAGCTTGTCGACTTTCGTCGCGTCGAGATAGGGCAGGTTGAGTCCGGAACCGAAGCCGATCTCCAGCACCGTGCCCGCCGCCTGCGGCACGATCTTCTCGCGCTGCTTCATGTTCGGCTTCGCCGAGCAGGCAAAATTGATGATGTGCGGCAGCACCCGTTCCGAGTAGAAGGACATCCCTTACTCCGAATTTGCCATTGAGCGCGACTCGGTCCGCATCGTCTTCGGCAACAATTGCCGCACGCCGACCAGCGTGAAACCGTCCGCCTCGAGACGCGGCAGCGCATACTCGAGGAACGCGAGCGTCTCCGGGTACGGATGGCCGATACCGATCGCGTGGCCCCGTCGCATGGCCAAACGCTTCAGTCGCTCGAACTCGGCGCCGATCATGTCGACGTCGGCGTCGAGGAACACGTCGCGCCTGACCGCCGGCAGGTTACGTTCGCGGGCAAGCGCCAGCGCGACGGAATGTTCCGTCGTATAGCTGTCGAGAAAGAACAGCTGCCCGCGCTCGGCGATCTCCTCCATCAGCCAGGCCATGTGCCCGGGGTGCCGGGTGAGCAGGCTGCCCCGATGGCCGTTGACACCGGACACGTGCGGGACCGACTCGAAGTGCTCGGCGAACGC
>CALKYK010000454.1 GCA_938003715.1 uncultured Gammaproteobacteria bacterium | reverse complement strand
TGTCTGTGCGATTGGTTATTTCGCCTCGAGCTGCAGTTCCTGTTCGATTGCCCAGCACACTCAACGCGTTCGCGGGGGCTGCAGATCTCACATTGACGATTGTTGACGATCTTCAGAGGTCTGCTATCAATACGGGAAATCTGCTCCCGGCACACACCATGCTGAACGTGAACTATCCTGCTGTCAGCACGGAGGAACTAAAAGGAGTACGCATTGCTAAAGCGGCGAGAAGCTTTGGAGGGGCTGCCATTGATTACGTGGACACTGAGCAGAGCGGACAACTGGAAGTGAAATTCGGGTTTGATCGGCCAGATAACGAGGGCGACAGTGATACCGACGTCGAATTGTTTTTCGACGGCTACGCAACGATCGCTGTACTGGACGGCGATTGGGATGCGGCGATTGACATGCGCGAAGACGTTCGTCGCCGTCTGCCCGAAATCTTCGAATAACCAAATAACAAACGTCTGCTCCTTGCCGAAAGCTAACCCCTACTCCACCTTCCAGAAATCGATCCCCGACGCCTGCTTGCCGACGTCGATCGAGGCGACCGTCTTGTAAGTCTGCAGGTCGATGACGTCGACCGTGCCGGGATCGTCGGCCACTCCTTCGACCGAAACGAACGCATAGCGACTGTCGGGGCTGATCGTCACGCCGTGGGTAATGCGGCGGCTGGCCGGTACGCTCGCCAGCTCGGTGCCCGATTCAAGATTCCAGATCGCCGTCGAGCCGTGCGGCTTGCAGGTGGCAAGCAACAGCCGACCGTCCGGCGTGATGCCGAGATTATACGGGCCGTCCTGGGTGTGAAATCGGCGCGTGATCGTCCAGTCCTCGAGACTGACCTCGGCGACCTGGTCGGCACCCTGCAGTGCGACGTAAACGAACGGTTTCGTCGGGTGCGGCTGTACCCAGGTCGGGCTTGCGGTGCCCATCGCGTGGCCGTCGTGCTTGTCGTGGGCGATCGCGTCGTCGCTCGCGGTCAGGCGCAGCTTGCGGCTGACCGTGAGTTTCATGACGTCGATCTCGTAGAGCGTGTCGTCCATCATGCCGACGGAGTAGTGGAAGCGCCCGTCAGGGCTCGCGCGCGAGCCGTGCGGCATGACGCCCTGCGGAATCTGCGCGACTTCCATCATCGAGACGGTGTCGATGACGGAGATCGAGCTCGGCACCATGTCGCCGTGCAAGTTGAAGTTGGCGACGAACATCAGACCGGTCGAGTTACTGATGTCCATCGTTGCGGGAAACAGGCCGACCTGCACGTCGCCGATCGAGATGTTGTCGGCCGTATCGTACTTGAACACCGATCCGTACGGCATGCCGTGCGCGATCGAAACGTACCAGTGCCGGCCGTCGGGCGAGACGCGTATGCCGTGCGGCCCTTCGGTCTCGGTGGCAAAGGCGCCGACCGAAATCGTCCGTTCGAGGTGCCCGCCATCGGGTCCGTAGCGGACCAGGTGCACGGTATCGTCCGACTCGGCCGCAACGTAGACGTAATAATTGCGATCGGCCGCGCTCGCAAAAGTCGCGGCGAGTCCCGCGGCGGCGAGAAACGTGCGCGCAATTCTCACCGGTCTGCGGCCTCGGCGTCTTCTTCGTCTTCTTCTTTTTCCTTCAACCGCACCGCCCACAGGCCGCTGTGGTGGTCAGTAAAGAAGATCGTGCCCTTGTGCGGCTGCGGGCCCCAGGCCATAGGCGCGTTCGGCACCACGGCGTCGGGATCGTCGGAAAAGAAACGACCGATCTCGCGGCCCTGCGCGTAGAGATCGCCCAGCAGCTCGCCGGAGACGTCCAGCGCGCGCAGGCCGCCCTGGTAGTAAGCGGTGTACATGACCTCATCGTCCCAGTCGATCCAGTAGTTGTGCACGCCGTAGTCGCCGACCTTGTAGCTTGCAACCTCTTTCGGATTCTTCGGGTCGTCGAACTCGATCACGTGCACCCAGCCGCCGGCGCGCTGCGGCAGCTTGTCGAAGACGTACTCGTCGCGGTCCGGGACGCGCGGGTTGTCGTAGAACGTTTCGTCGCCGGCGAAGACGTAGAACTTGCCCGCCGATTCGCTCTTGAACGGCCACACGGCGTGGTTCCAGCGCGTGATCTGATCAGCACGTCCCATCTCGACCGGCTTTTCGGGCGATCCGCCGACGACGTCCCCGGCGCCGCCGACGTCGACCATGACGATGCCGTCGGTGCGGCCGGCCTGGTAGGCGATGCCGTCCTTCACCCAGACGTCGTGCACGGCGCGGCCGGGGCTGTCCGTTTCGAAGCGGCTGACCCGGTACGGTTTCGTCGGGTCCTCGATGTTGATGACGTCGAAACGTCGACCGTTGTTCACGGCATAGACGTGATTCTCGTAGACGAAGACGTTGTGCACGCCGCCGGTCATCTGGTCGTCGTAGGTCGAAAGGATTTTCACGTCACGCGGATTGCTGACGTCGAGAATCACGATGCCGTTGCGCCGGTTGGACGCGCCTTCGCGGCTGAGGATGCCGATGCGGCCGTCCTCGGAGATCTTCACGTCGTTGACGGTGCGCGCGTCGACCGTGACAGTGTCCACGAGCTGCATGTTTTCCGGGTCCGTCACGTCGTAGAAATAGGCGGTGCCGGGGCCGCCCCAGCTGCCGATCACGGCGTAGTCGCGGCCGTCCTGGCCTTCCCAGATCCACAGGTCGGACGTGAGGTGGCCGGGCACGCGTGCGTGACCGAGGTACTCGAATTCTCTTGCGACGTCGCGCTTCTCGATGCGCACGCTGTCCCTCGCCATCGCGTTGCCGGACATGGCAAGCACCGTGTAAACGCCCTGCTGTTCGGCGACGAAGCGGCCGTCGTCGAGGATCATTGCGGAAGCACCTCCGCCCCTTGCTTCGGCATGGCCGAGGTCGGGCTGGTTGATCAGCGAATACGAGATCGGCACGCCTTCGACGATGTTGCCGCCGGCGTCGGGTGCGATGGCTGCGGAGTGCAGGAAGTCACCGGTGCGCGCCTCGCGCTGCGACGCGCTGATGGCGAGCGTGCGGATCGGGTTTTCCGCCACGGCAAACGCGACGGTCGCGGAGATATCGTCGACGGTCGCCGTCACCGACGCGGCGCCCGGCGCCAGGCCGGTGATCGTGCCGAAGCCGTCCGTCTGGACGACGTCGGCATCGCTCACCGAAAGCATCGGCACGAGGTCGGCGCGCTCTGCTCCCGACTCGTCGATGCCGGTGACGCGAACTGCCGAGGTCGTGCCGGTGTAGACCGTTTCCGGCACGCCTTGAATCTCTATGCTGGCGAGCGGCGGCTCCGGCACCTCTATCTCGAGGCGACCGCGAATGCCCGCTTCGAAGGAGCGCGTGTAGTAGTCGGGATCGCCCTCTATCGGCGTGTCGGGGTGCAGAGCGATGACGCGATGCTTGCCGGGACGAATTGCGGTTACGAAGCCGCCCGGCGTGACCTGCAGGTTCAGGCGCGAGCCGAAGAACAGTACCTGCGCACCGGGAATGACGTTGCCGTCCTCGTCCTTGACCACGGCGGAAAGCTGCGCGCTTTCACCGACTTTCAGTTCGAGTTCGGCCGGCTGCACTTCGACGGTGGCGGGCGCCTGGGCAAGACCTGTGGAGACGGTCAGGCATACGATGGCGCCCAGGCATGCCTGGGTCAGGTTCTTCATGATCTCCCCCCGCCCTGCAACGGGCTCAGTGAGTAATGTTTTGTTCTGTTTCGCCTTGTTCTTGTGGGTGCACGATAAACACCTGCACCATCTTCACGTCGAGCGCGGTCGAAATAGCGGTGTTGTCACCGGTTTCCGGATCGGGATACGCGTCGGCGAGACGCCGCAGCGCCTTGTACAGCGAGATGCCGGAGATCTGGCCGTTGCTGAGATGATGTGTCGAGTCGTTGCGGATCAGCTGCTTGTAATAGGTGTCGACGTCGGCGTAGCCAGCCAGGAGGCCCGTCGCGTTCGACGGTGAAAGCTTCAGGCGGAATCTTGCGTCGCGAAAGATCTGTATCGACGGCACCGACAGGTTCATCCAGGGCATGATCATCTCGGGAATCGGCTCGGTCGTCAGCACGCCGTCCTCGATGCGGCCGGTCGTGTGCCGGATCAGGCTCCTCCCCCAGCGCGTGTCCACGCGCTGCGAGCCGCCGGGCATGACGCGGTTGCCGGACGCGTCTTTCAGCAGGTTGTCCTGGCCGCGATAGAGGTTGACCGTCACCTCGTCGTCGTTCTCGAGGTCGTCGACGCCGGTGAGCTCGATCATCATGCGGTTGTAGCGCTCGTCCGCGATCGCCTTGTTCTGGAAGATGTACTCGACGCCGTCGGGTCCGCGGAAGCCGATGATGCAGCCGACCGCGCGATATACCTCGTTGTCGATGCCGGGCGTGCCGTCGGGATGGGTGAAGTCGTTCGCATCGACGCGGCCGTCGAGGTTCAGTCCCCACGAATACCTGCCTTCGACCTCGTGGAAGACGAACCCGTCCGGGTCCGGCGTCGGGTGCCAGGTCTCGATTTCCTGCCTGAGCTGCGTGTCCTCGACGGTCAGTTTGCTGCCGGGCGGAAAGAGTTTCTCGAACTGCTCGCGCGGCCCGTCGTTGAAGCCGTTCGGGCACTCTTCTTTTGCGTTCGGTGTCTGGTAGACGGCCCAGAACAGGTCGGTCATCACGTAGCCGATGGTGCCGTTGCGCAGCGTGGTCGCCTCGTTGCCGTATGCGACACCCGTAATCGATAGCAGTAATGCAAGCGTAAGGATCCTGCGTTTCAAAGCGTGCCCCCCATGAAATCGTCGCGCAGCCAGAATGCCTTCAGGCCGTTGCGTTGCGCGCGCCATTCGCCGGTACCCGAGCCGTGTACGTCGCCGGGCCGCTGGTCCGGGCCGTAGGTGTAGACCGGCCGGTCGCGATAGGCCCAGACGCGGATCGCGCCGGCCTGCTCGGCATCGGCCAGGCGGCCCGTAGCCGGGTCGATACGCAATACCTGCCAGGTGCGGCTCAGGCTGGACTCGCTGTCGCTCGCCTCGACGTACGGCCAGTGCTCGCGGCAGCGATCCGGGTCACCGCCGCCGCACATCGCGAGCCGGTACACCTGGGTATCCGTCGGGTGATCACAGGAAAGCTGATCCTGCGAATCGTCGCCGCAAATGTAGGTGTATATCGTCATGCCGTTCGCGTCGGCGAGCACAGTGCCGGCAATCGTGCTCTGCACCGTGAAGCTGTCCGGGAACGGCGGCGCTTTCTGTGTGAATACGTTGCGCCAGCCCGGGACGTCGCTGCCCTGCTGGCTCCAGGACTCCTGGTCGAGCGCGTGCGTGTAGAGCGGCTTGCCGCGGAACACCCACTGCCGTACGCCGGGTGAACGTTCGAGTATCGTCCATTCACCGAAGGCCCGGGCCAGCGCCGGCGCGAGCACCGGCCGGAACCTGAGCGTGCACTCGCCGATGCAGTTCGACTGCGTCGCGGTATCGCCGTCGAACGCGTACACCGATTCGTTCGTGTTCGTGGTCAGGAGGCGGCCGAGCGTGATCGTCTTGACTGCAAACCCGGGCGGCACCCGCGGCGCCGGCTTGAGCGGCACGCGAAACGCCGGCGAGTCGCCGCCATAGCGGCGCGTCGTGCCGCCGAACACGTCACCGGGCTGCCGGTCGAGCACGGACGTATAGAGCGGCTGCTCGTCGTACGCCCATTGCAGCTTGCCGTCCCGGCGCTCGATCACGGTCCACTTGCCGACCGGTTCCGCATGCTCGTCGGCATGGACGGGCGGCCAGAGATCGGTGCAGCTTGGGCGCGAATCGAGCTCGGGCAATTCGATGCCGGGCGGGTACGGGCTCATCAGGCCCGCAGTGACGGTGACTACCTCGTCGTAGCAGGCCGGTTTGCCGGGCGTTTCGCCGCTGTAACCATTGCGGAGCTTGTGCAACGGCCAGGTGTAGATGGTCTTGCCGCTCGCATCTGCGAAAACCGGGCCGTCGAGCTCGGTGGGCTGGACGATGAAACCCGGCGGCGTCGGTTCAGCGACCCACGCCTCGCTCGGCTCCTCGGCCGATGCCGCCAGCGGAATCGCCAGCAGGCAAAGCGTCGCAACGCAGGCACGCATTTCAGACCAGGATCTCGCCGATTTCCTTCGACGTGTTGTTGCTCTTGTCACCCCACGACGGCACGTCGACGCCCATCAGCTGCAACGCGGTGTAGCCCAGGCGGCAACCCGGGCTGCCGCCGCCGTCGATGTGCAGCCCGGTTTTCACGCGGCCGCCCGCGGTGCCAGCGGAGAACATCGGGATACCCTCGATGCTGTGCGTCTTCGCAAATGACTGGTCGGTCGTCGCGTAGATGAACGAGTGGTCGAGCAGTGTGCCGTCGCCTTCCCTGAAATCGGCAAGCCTCTGCACATAGTGGGCCCATTCCTCCATCGCGCGGCGGGTGTACCAGGACACGTTCGGCTGGCACTGCAGGTGCTCGTCGACCGCTTCCTCGTGGGTCGCCGTGTGGTGCGGCTTGTCATAGCCGGGCTTCGTCGTCGCCGAAAACGCGGCGGCGTAGAAGATGTTGAACACGCGCGTCTGGTCGCAAGCGATCGCCATCAGCATGAGGTCCGTCATCATGCGGTGACGTTTGGCCACGAGGTCGGCGTCGAGACCGGACGGCAGGTCTTCCGGCGGATCGACGACGATGCAGGCCTCGCGCGGCTCGGGCTTGGACAGCTGCAGGTCGAAGCGGCGCTCGAGATCCCTCAGGCCCGTGAAATACTGGTCGAGCCGCTGGCGGTCCTCGACGCCGAGTTCGCGATTGAGCTTCTTCGCGTCGTCGAGAACGAGCGACAGCGAACTCTTGCGCACCAGCACACGCGGATCCGGCGTGAACGTATCGGCGTTCGGGTCCTGGAAATCGCTGCCGAACAGCCGCTGGTAGAAGCGCAGCGGCGACCACTCGGGCGCGTTGACGGAATTGCCGTTCTCGTAAGAGAAGCTGTCGCGCACGTCTCCGGTCGCGGTGGCGCTCAGGCTGCGGAACCGCGTTTCGTTGCCGATCTTGCGGGCAACGGTGACGTCGATCGTCTCGCCGGGCCGGTTTTCGGCAGTCAGCGGCGCGATGCCGGAACGCAGGATCACCCAGCCGGAGTGGTGGCAGAGGTTCGGCGCGGAATCCTTGAACACGTGGAAGTTCGTGAACAGGTTTATGTGCTTCTGAATCGGCGCCAGCGCCTCGATCTCGGGCGGCAGGTCGAAATTCGGGCCGGTCTTCTTAGGTACGAAGATCGCCTCGCTCATGCCGAGGCCCCACGACCAGGTGCCGAAACGCATCGGGATCGGTGCACCGGATGCGAGCGCGGTGCCGTTGTCGTTCAGGAAGCAATTGAGGAACGGCAGAGCGACCGTCACGGCGCTGCCGTTCAGGGTGCCCTTGAGAAAGCGGCGTCTGCTCAGTTTGCTCATTGGCCAGTATCTCCTCGCGCGGTGGCCACCACCACGCTGTCATTCGTCGCCTCGGCCGGGCGTACGCTCGTGAACGCCTGGCTGAGCGCTATGTCACGCAACAGGCCGGGCAGGCGATATTCGTGCCCGGCGAAGCGTTCCGTGAAGTATGAAAGTATATCGCGATCGTATTTCAATGAGACCGGCCCGCCGGTGCCGTAGGCATACAGGCGGTTCACCACGCAATATGGCAACTTCGGGTGGTCCCGGAGCGCCGCGGTGAGCCCGGCGACGTCGTCGTACAGCATGCCGTCCAGCTCGCCGCTGATGTCCAGGATCGCGCCGTTCTCGGTCTCTCGATAGCGTCCGGCGCCGTCGAAGTTTTCCAGCGACAGGCCGATCGGGTCCGTGATCAGGTGGCAGCCTGCGCAGGACGGGTTCTTGTTGTGGATGTCCAGCCTCTCCCGTGCCGTCGGCACGTCGCCGGCGTCCTCGAGCGCCGAGAAATCCACGTTCGGCGGTGGCGGCGGCACGACCTGGCACAGGAACAGCTCGCGCAGCGCCTGCCCGCGCAGGGTCGGCGAGCTGCGGACGGAATGCGAATGCGCGGCGAGGAAGCTCATGTGCGTCAGAAGGCCTCGCCGGTCGCTGCCTTCGGCGAAACGGTACGGTACCCAGCCGTTGATCGTCGGCGTACCGTACACCGCGGCGAGGTTCATCGACATGAACGTGTCGCGCGTCGTGAACAGGTCGCGGTAGTCCTCTGTGCGGACGAGCAGGTGATCGATGATCGTGCGCAGCGTCTGTTCGCGTGCATCGGCCAGCGTGGCGCCGGTCACCATCGGGTAGACGACCGGGTCCTTGGCGAGGCTGTCGAACTCGTCGAATGCCATCATGTCGTCGAAGAAACTCCGCATGCCTTCGTGCAGCCTGGAGCTCGCGAGCATCCGGTCGACGGCACGCTCGAGTCCCTCGCGCGTGTGCAGCTCGCCGGTTTCGGCAGCGAGCAGGAGCGCGTCGTCCGGCGCCGAGTTCCAGAGGAAAAAACTCAGCCGCGACGCCAGGGAGTACGCATCCAGGCGCTGTTCGCCCGGTCGGTCGGGGTCGGGCTCGGCGGAGTCGACGATGAACAGGAAGCCGGGGCTGATCAGGATCGTTTCCAGCGCGACGGCGAGGCCGCCGTAGAAATCGTCCGTTGCGTCAGCGGCCCGGTTCGCGACGTCCACGAGCGCGGCGATGTCGTCTTCCGCCAGCGGCCTGCGATGCAGCAGCCGCCCCGTCATCTTAAGGAATTCGGCGGCGCAGGCCGCATCGGTATCGGTCAGCGATTCGGGTTCGCACGGCACCAGGTATGCACGGTGCTGTTCGTCGACCACCCGCGCGGCGATCGATGCGGCTGCCTGCTGGATCTGCTGCACCTGGTCGGACGTGACGCCGACGTACGCGGCGCCGGAAGCGAGCAGGCCGTCGGTGCGCGCCAGCGGCGGCAGCGGCGGAATGACGGCGGCACTGATGTCCGCGCCGAAGATGTGGGCGATCGTGTTCGAGTACTGCTCGCCCGTCATCAGGCGCGCACGCAGCGGCGACGCGGCGTTGTCCGGTTCGGCGGGCCCGCGCTCGCAGGCAGCAAGAACCAGCCCCGTGCAGGCGAGCACGGCCAGACTGAAATGTGTGGTACGGAAACTGTTCAATTCGACGCCAGCACCCGGAACGAACCCGGCCGGGAATTATATCAAAGCTGTCGTCACCGCTGTTCGGCCACCTGGTCGGCGGTGACGCGGCCGGCCCCGTTGTCCCAGGAGTGACGAACGAAACTCGCGAGCGCGGCGATCTCGTCGTCATCCAGCAGGTACTGGAACTCCTCCATCGGCTTTAGGCGCCCGGTCGGTAGCGGCGGGTCGGGCAGCTCGGGCCCGTACAGGATGACGTTGATCAGCGAAGCCGGGTCGCGCGCGCGCACCACCAGGCTGCCCGCCGCGAGCCGCGGCGCCATTTCCTCGTCGCCCAGACCGGTGGGCAGGTGACAGGTGCCGCAGTGGAGGTTGTACATCGTGCGGCCCATGCCGAGCACCCGGTCATCCGCCGGGCGGGCCTCGCCGGGTTCGTTGGCCGGCAGGCTTTTCAGGTAGGTCGCCATCGCAGCAACGTCTTCATCGCGGAGGTGCATCGTGCTGTTGACGATGACCTCGTTCATCGGCCCGAAGGTCTCGACGAGGTTGTTGATCCCGGTCTTCAGGTAGGCGACAAGCTCTTCTTCCGGCCAGATTCCGAGCCCGGTGTCCGCCGCCGTCAGGTTTGGCGCGAACCAAGTCCGGTACGCGCCGCCGGGCACCTTGTCGAAGTAGCGGCCGCCCGTCATCGCCAGGCGGCGTTTCTCGCCGCCGAGCAGGTTGCGCGGCGTATGGCACGCGCCGCAGTGCGCGGCCGCTTCGACAAGGTATGCGCCGCGGTTCCATTCGGCCGACTCGGCCGGGTCCGGTTCGTAGGGGCCGGCATCCAGGTACAGCTTCTTCCAGGCGCCGAGCAGCACGCGCAGGTTGAACGGAAAACGGAGCGCGTTTGCCGGGTTTTCCTGCCGCACAGGCTCCACGCTTTGCAGGTACACGTAGAGCGCGGCGAGATCGTCGTCGCTCATGCGCGTGAAATAGTTGTAGGGGAATACCGGGTACAGATGCTCGCCGTCCGGACGCACGCCGCGCCGCATCGAGTCGGCGAACTCGGCAG
>CALKYK010000453.1 GCA_938003715.1 uncultured Gammaproteobacteria bacterium | reverse complement strand
ATGGCGGAGCGCAGCATCTCGCGGCACTACCTGGCTGTATGCGTCGGCGTGCTGACCGGCGGCGGCACGGTCGACGCGCCGATCGGTCGGCACCCCGTCGACCGGATGCGCATGAGCGTGCAGGAGCGGGGGCGGCCCGCCGTCACTCACTATCGCGTCATCGAGCGCTATCGAGCGCATACATATATAAGTGTGCGGCTCGAGACGGGCCGCACCCACCAGATTCGCGTGCACTTCGCGCATCGCCGGCATCCTCTCGTCGGCGATCCGCTGTACGGAGGACGCCTGAAGCTGCCGGCCGGTGCCAGTGAGGGCCTCGTCGACACGCTGCGCTCGTTCCGTCGCCAGGCCCTGCACGCCGCGAAACTCGAATTTGCGCATCCCGCCAGTGGCGAACCGGTGTCATGCGACGCCGAGCCACCGGCGGATTTCAAGGCGTTGCTGTCCGCGCTCGAAGCGGACCGGTCGGCGCAGTGAGCGGCGCCGGCTGGATCAGTGCCGACTGGCCCGCGCCTGAAGGCATCGTCGCGGGCTGCACGACGCGGCTGGGCGGCGTCAGCGTCGGGCCGTACGAGTCGCTCAATCTCGGCGCACACGTCGGCGATGCGGCCGACGCCGTGCGCGAAAATCGCGCCCGGCTGCAGGCGACGCTCGACCTGCCGGGCGAGCCGCGCTGGCTGCGCCAGGTGCACGGCACGAACGTGGCGCGCGACGCAGCGCCGGACACCGAAGCGGACGCGGTGGTGACCGTTGCCGCCGATACCGTTTGCGTGATCATGACCGCCGACTGCCTGCCGGTCCTTTTCGCGAGCAGCGACGGCGGCGCAGTCGGCGCCGCGCACGCAGGCTGGCGCGGGCTCGCTGCCGGCGTGCTGGAGGCGACCGTCGCGGCGTTCGACAGGGATCCGGGCGAGCTGCTCGCCTGGCTGGGCCCGGCGATCTCGCAGCCCGAATTCGAGGTCGGCGACGAAGTACGGGACGCGTTCCTCGCGGGCGACCCCGGTGCAGGAAAGGCGTTCGAGCGCAACGATCGCGGCCGCTGGCAGTCGGACCTGTATGCGCTGGCCCGGGCGCGCCTCGAGCGCGCCGGCGTCACGCTGATCTATGGAGGCGGCCTCTGCACCCATGGCGACGAGGCGCGCTTTTTTTCCTATCGCCGCGACGGCCGCTGCGGACGCATGGCGAACCTCGTTTTTCGCCGCGCGCGGCCGATAAATGCTTGAAAAGGGTCGATCCGGGCCAATCTAAGCCGGAGATTTTTACGGGGTAGGTCGCTCTCATGCGAATGGACAAACTCACGAGCAAGTTCCAGATGGCGCTGGCCGACGCGCAGTCGCTGGCGGTCGGGCTGGACCACCAGTTCATCGAGCCGGCACACCTGATGGTCGCGCTGCTGGACCAGCAGGGCTCCGCCGTGCGCGGCCTGCTGGCGAAGTCCGGCGTCAACGTAAACCTGTTGCGCTCGCAGCTGGGCGACGCGCTGGATCGCCTGCCGAAGGTTGAAGGCACCGGCGGCGAGGTGCATCTCGGCAACGAGCTGTCGAAGCTATTGAACCTGACGGACAAGCTGGCGCAGAAGCGCAATGACCAGTTCATCTCCAGCGAACTGTTCGTGCTCGCGGCGCTGGACGACAAGTCGCCGCTGAAGCCGCTCCTGGAACAGGCCGGCGCGGTACGCGGCGCGGTGGAGAAATCCATCGACGAGATTCGCGGCGGGCAGCAGGTCGACGACCCGAACGCCGAAGACACGCGCCAGGCGCTGGAGAAATACACGATCGACCTGGCCGAGCGCGCCGAGCAGGGCAAGCTCGACCCGATCATCGGCCGCGACGACGAGATCCGGCGCACGATCCAGATCCTGCAGCGGCGCACCAAGAACAACCCGGTGCTGATCGGCGAGCCCGGCGTCGGCAAGACCGCCATCGTCGAGGGCCTGGCGCAGCGCATCGTCAACAACGAGATCCCGGAAGGGCTGCGCGGCAAGCGCATCCTCGCCCTCGACATGGGCGCGCTGATCGCCGGCGCCAAGTTCCGCGGCGAATTCGAGGAGCGCCTGAAGGCGGTACTGAACGATCTCGCCAAGCAGGAAGGGCAGATCATCCTGTTCATCGACGAGCTGCACACGATGGTCGGCGCCGGCAAGGCGGAAGGCGCGATGGACGCCGGCAACATGCTGAAGCCCGCCCTGGCGCGCGGCGAGCTGCACTGCGTCGGCGCCACGACGCTGGACGAATACCGCAAGTACATCGAAAAGGACGCCGCGCTTGAGCGGCGCTTCCAGAAGGTACTGATCGAGGAGCCGACGGTCGAGGACACGATCGCGATCCTGCGCGGCCTGAAGGAGCGCTACGAGGTGCACCACGGCGTCGAGATCACCGATCCGGCAATCGTGGCCGCCGCGACCCTGTCGCACCGCTACATCAGCGACCGGCAGCTGCCGGACAAGGCGATCGACCTGGTCGACGAGGCCGCGTCGCGGATCCGCATCGAGATCGACTCCAAGCCGGAAGCGATGGACCGCCTCGAGCGGCGCATCATCCAGCTGAAGATCGAGCGCGAGGCGCTGAAGAAGGAATCGGACGAGGCATCGCGCAAGCGGCTGAAGGACCTCGAGGCACAGCTCGGCGACCTGGAGAAGGAGTTTGCCGATCTCGAGGAGATCTGGAAGGCCGAGAAAGCCGCGATGCAGGGCACGACGCACATCAAGGAAGAGCTCGAGCGGGCGCGCCTGGAACTCGAGACCGCGCACCGCGCGAACGACCTCACGCGGATGTCCGAGCTGCAGTACGGCCGTATCCCCGAGCTCGAGCGCCGGCTCGCTGATGCAACGCAGGCCGAGTCACGCGAGACGACGCTGCTGCGCAACAACGTGACCGAGGAAGAGGTCGCGGAAATCGTGTCGAAGTGGACCGGCATTCCGGTGTCGAAAATGCTCGAGGGCGAGCGCGACAAGCTGCTGCAGATGGAAAGCGTCGTGCAGCAGCGGGTCGTCGGCCAGGAGGAGGCCGTTACCGCGGTCGCGAACGCGATCCGCCGCGCGCGCGCGGGCCTGTCCGATCCGCTGCGGCCGATCGGTTCGTTCCTGTTCCTGGGTCCCACCGGCGTCGGCAAGACCGAGCTTACGAAGGCGCTGGCGAATTTCCTGTTCGACACCGATGACGCGATGGTGCGTCTCGACATGTCCGAGTTCATGGAGAAGCATTCGGTGGCCCGGCTGATCGGCGCGCCGCCGGGCTATGTCGGTTACGAGGAGGGCGGCTATCTCACCGAGGCGGTGCGGCGGCGCCCGTACTCGGTCATCCTGCTCGACGAAATCGAGAAGGCGCATCCGGACGTCTTCAACATCCTGCTGCAGGTGCTCGACGACGGGCGCCTGACGGACGGGCACGGCCGCACCGTCGATTTTCGCAACACGGTGATCGTGATGACCTCGAACATCGGTTCGCAGGTAATCCAGGAGCTGGCCGGCGACGAGAATTACGACGCGATGAAAAATGCGGTCATGGAAATCGTGGCGCAGCACTTCCGCCCGGAATTTTTGAACCGTATCGACGACGCGGTCGTATTCCATCCGCTCAGCAGGGAGCACATCCGCGCCATCGTCGATATCCAGCTCGGCTACCTGCACGACCGGCTTGCCGGGCGTGACATGAAGATCGTGCTGTCGGACGCCGCTCGCGACCGGCTGGCCGAGGCGGGCTACGACCCGGTGTACGGCGCGCGCCCGCTGAAGCGTGCGATCCAGCAGCAGGTCGAGAATCCGCTTGCGCAGGAAATCCTGCAGGGGCGTTTTCAGCCCGGCGACACGATCGAGGTCGGCGTGACAGAAGACCACCTCGCGTTTCAGAACGCCGCTTGAGGCATAGTGCACGGAATTCGCGCCGCCGCGGAGCGACACTGATGGCGCGCGACAGACAGGGAGCTTGACGCATGCCGATCTACGAATACGCCTGCCAGAGCTGTGAGCATACGCTCGACGCGCTGCAGAAAATGAGTGAGGACCCGCTCGTGGACTGCCCGGAATGCGGCGAACCGCAGCTCAAGCGGCTGCTTTCGGCGCCGCGCTTTCGCCTCAAGGGCGACGGCTGGTACGAGACGGATTTCAAGAAGGACCGGCAGAAGAACGTCCTGAAAAGCGACTCGGAACCGCCGAAGGAAGACAAGAAAAGCGACAAGAAGGACGGCGCCGCGACGAAATCGGAAACGCCGGCGCCCGCCGACAAGCCTGCCAAAGCGGCCAAGGCCAACGGGAACGCGAGCGACTGACTGCCCCTGATATCATCGCGGCATGCTGAAGCATTTTCGCCGTTACATCGTCGCCGGGCTGCTGGTCTGGATTCCGCTCGGCATCACGATCATCGTCGTCAAGTTCGCAATCGACCTGATGGATCGGACGCTGGGCGTGATCCCGGCCGACTACCAGCCGCAGGTCCTCTTGCAGCAACTGTTCAACACCGAAAACCCGGTGCCGGTGCCGGGCCTCGGACTCGTCCTGGCGCTGGTAATACTCGTCGTGACCGGCATGATCGCCGCAAACTTTTTCGGCCGCTGGCTGCTCAGTGCCTGGGAGTCGGTTCTCAACCGCATCCCGTTCGTTCGTTCGATCTACTCGGCGTCGAAGAGCTTCGCCGAGGTCGTATTCTCGGACACGGACCAGTCGTTCAAGAAAGTGCTGCTGATCGAATACCCGCGCGAGGGCATCTACAGCCTCGCGTTCCAGACGTCCGAGGAACTCGGCGAGGTCCAGGAGCGCACCGGCGAGCACGTCGTCTGCGTGTTCGTCCCCACCACGCCGAACCCGACGTCCGGCTACATCGTCCTCTTGCCGAAGAACGAGATCACCGAGCTCGACATGAGCGTCGACGATGCGCTGAAAATGATCATTTCGCTGGGGGTCGTGGTGCCGACCTGGAGCAAGGCGGAAACGGAGCAATTGCCGCTCGCGACGCCCCCGGGCGCCGGCGACGGCTGATCCCCCGGCGCCCGCCGCCGCGGTGTTGCAGAGCACCGGGCGAGCCCGTACCATCCCGCTTCCAATTTTCAGCGTCCACAGGGACTTATCGATGCGCACGCACTACTGCGGCGAGGTAGACGACAGCCGGATCGGCGACGAGATCGCGGTCTGCGGCTGGGTGCATCGCCGGCGCGACCACGGCGGCGTGATCTTCGTCGACCTGCGCGATCGCGAGGGTCTCCTGCAGGTCGTGTTCGACCCGGACCGGCCCGAGATTTTTGCCGAGGCAGAACGCATCCGCTCCGAGTACGTCCTTGCGGTGAAAGGACGCGTTCGCGAGCGCCCCGAGGGAACGACGAACCCGAACATGAAGACCGGACGCGTCGAAGTGCTTGCGCACGAACTCGTCACGCTGAACGACTCCGAGACGCCGCCTTTTCATCACGACGAGCAGGCGAACGAGGAGCTCAGGCTCAAGTTCCGCTATCTCGATCTGCGCCGCGAGGAGATGCTCGGCAACCTTCGATTGCGCCACGCAGTGACGCGGGCGATGCGTCGCTACCTCGACGACAATGGTTTCGTCGACACCGAGACGCCGATGCTGACGCGCGCCACACCGGAAGGTGCGCGCGATTACATCGTGCCGAGCCGGACGCATCCCGGCAAGTTTTTCGCGCTGCCGCAGTCGCCGCAAATCTTCAAGCAGCTCCTGATGATGTCCGGGCTGGACCGCTACTACCAGATCGTGCGCTGTTTCCGCGACGAGGACCTGCGCGCCGACCGGCAGCCGGAGTTCACGCAGCTCGACATCGAGATGAGCTTCGTCACCGAAGAGGACGTGATGACGCACATGGAGGCGCTGATCCGCAGCGTCTTCAAGGACGTCATGCAGGTCGAACTGCCCGACCCGTTTCCGCGCATGCACTACGCCGAGGCGATGCAGCGATACGGCTCGGACAAGCCGGACCTGCGTATCCCGCTCGAACTGAGCGAAGTGGCGGACCTGATGCAGTCGGTGGAGTTCAAGGTTTTCGCCGGTCCGGCCGCCGACCCGGAAGGTCGCGTGGCGGCGCTTCGCGTACCCGGCGGCGGCAAGCTCACGCGCAAGGAAATCGACGACTACACGGCGTTCGTCGGCCGCTACGGGGCGAAAGGCCTCGCCTACATCAAGGTCAACGACGTCGGCAAGGGCAGGGACGGGCTGCAGTCGCCGATCCTCAAGTTCCTGCCGGACGACGCGATCGACGGCATCATGCAGCGTACCGGCGCGGAGAACGGCGACCTCGTGTTCTTCGGCGCCGACAAGGCGCGGGTCGTCAACGATGCGCTGGGCGCGCTAAGGGTCCGCCTCGGCGAAGACCTCGGCCTGGTGGCGGAGGGCTGGCAGCCGCTCTGGGTCATCGAATTCCCGATGTTCGAAAAGGACCCGCAGACGAAGCGCTGGATATCGCTGCATCACCCGTTCACGGCGCCTGCGATCGACGACCCGAAGGCTCTGGAGGACGCTCCCGGAACGGTACTGTCACGCGCCTACGACATGGTGCTCAACGGTTCGGAAATCGGCGGCGGTTCTATACGTATCCACTCGAAGGCGATGCAGGCGGCGGTATTCGGGCTGCTCGGCATCGACGACGACGAGGCGGAGGAGAAGTTCGGCTTCCTGCTGCGCGCACTGGACTACGGCTGCCCGCCGCACGGCGGCATCGCGTTCGGCCTTGACCGCATCGTGATGTTGATGGCCGGCGCGGACAGCATTCGCGACGTCATCGCGTTTCCGAAGACGCAGACCGCAAGCTGCCCGCTGACGAACGCGCCGGGCGCGGTATCGGCGGAGCAGCTGCGCGAAACGGGCATTCGGCTGCGCAAGCCGCCCGCGGAGTAAGCTGTCGCGGCGCACCGCCTTCCGGTGTCCGTGCTCGTTGTCGTGTACAGCGACGACGCGCAGGTGTTGCTGCTGCGTCGCCGGAAGCCGTTCGCATTCTGGCAGTCGGTAACCGGGTCGCTGCATGCCGGCGAGGCGCCCGCCGATGCGGCGCGCCGCGAGCTCGAGGAGGAAACCGGCTTGACCGATGAGGGAACGATGATCGACACCGGTGTCAATCGCACCTTCACGATCGATCCGCGGTGGCGAAATCGATATGCACCGGGCATCACCGAGAACGTGGAACATGAATGGCGCTACCGGCTGCGGGCGCCACGCGACATTGCAATGAACCAGAGCGAACACAGTGCGTATCGCTGGCAGTCCGTCGATGCCGCAATCGATACCGTCTGGTCGTGGACGAACCGCGAGGCGCTGGAGCAGCTCAGGGACGAACTCGCATGAGCGAGGTCCGGCGCGTCATCTGCCTGCACGGCATCTGGATGCCCGGCGCCGACATGAGCTACGTTAAAAAGCGCCTGGTCGCCGAACACGGTTTCGAAGCGTCGAGATTCGACTACGCGGCCGTCGCAGACTCGCTGGACATGACCTACGTCGCGAAGCGGCTTGCCGACAACCACGGCTTCGACACCTCTTTGTTCGAATACGCGCCGGTTACGGAATCCCTCGACGTGAACGCCGACAAGCTCGCCGATGCCGTTCGCGAGGCCGGTGAACCGCTGCACCTGGTCGGCCACAGCCTGGGTGGCGTACTGTCGCTGTATACGCTGTCCCGCTATCCCGATCTGCCGGTGGAGCGGGTGACCTGCCTCGGTTCGCCGCTTTGCGGCTCGCGCGCGGCGGACTTCCTGAACCAGCACGATTGGGGTCGACTGATCCTGGGCAAGACGATTACCGAGGGCGGGATCGAAAGCGCGGCCAACGAGT
>CALKYK010000452.1 GCA_938003715.1 uncultured Gammaproteobacteria bacterium | reverse complement strand
CTCAAGCTCATGGTCCTGGGCTACTCGCCCAACCGCCTCGGCCAGCGCATCGAGTTCAACTAGCACGTCGTGCACGCGGCGCTGGCGATGCGCGAGGACGGGTACGAGACCATCATGGTCAACTGCAACCCGGAGACCGTGTCGACCGACTACGACACCTCCGACCGGCTGTATTTCGAATCGCTGACGCTCGAAGACGTCCTCGAAATCGTCGATCGCGAAAAGCCGGAAGGCGTGATCGTCCAGTACGGCGGCCAGACGCCGCTGAAACTCGCTCGTGCGCTCGAGGCCGCTGGCGCGCCGATCATCGGCACGTCACCTGACTCGATCGATCTGGCCGAGGACCGCGAACGATTCCAGAAGCTGATCACGAAGCTCGCGCTGAAGCAGCCGCCGAACGCGACGGCCCGCAACCAGCAGGAAGCGCTGAAGCTGGCTGCGGACGTCGGCTATCCGCTGGTGGTGCGCCCGTCCTACGTCCTGGGTGGCCGCGCGATGGAAATCGTGCACGGTGACGACGATCTTGCGGCGTACATGGACGCCGCGATCGGCGTTTCCAACGACAGCCCGGTACTGCTCGACCGCTTCCTGGATCTCGCCACCGAGGTCGACGTCGATGCGGTCTGCGACGGCGAGCGCGTCCTGATCGGCGGAATCATGGAACACATTGAGCAGGCCGGCGTGCATTCCGGCGATTCGGGATGCTCGATCCCGCCATTCAGTCTCAGCGCGGAAGTGCAGCAAACGATGATCGAGCAGGTCGTCGCGCTGGCGAAGGGCCTGAATGTCGTGGGGCTGATGAATACCCAGTTCGCAATCCAGAACGGCGTCGTCTACCTGCTGGAGGTCAATCCACGGGCGTCGAGGACGATTCCGTTCGTCTCGAAGGCAACCGGACTGCCGCTGGCGAAGATCGCGGCGCGCGTGATGGTCGGCGAGTCCCTGGAGGCGCAGGGCTTCGTCGAGCAGCGGCTGCCGAAGTATTTCTCCGTGAAGGAATCGGTGTTCCCGTTTATCAAGTTCGCCGGCGCCGATCCGATACTCGGCCCCGAGATGAAATCGACGGGCGAGGTCATGGGTGTCGGTCGCTCGTTCGGCGAGGCGTACGCCAAGGCGCAGCTCGCGTCGGGCGTCGTGCTACCGCGCCAGGGCACAGCGCTATTGAGCGTTCGCGATCGCGACAAGACAGGCTGCGTCGAGCTGGCCAATGTGCTGCTCGCCCGCGGCTTTGATATCGTCGCAACGCACGGCACCGCACAGTTCCTGACCGATGCCGGCGTGCCGTGCAGGCGGGCAAACAAGGTGCGGGAAGGGCGGCCGCATATCGTCGACATGATCAAAAACGGTGAAATTGCGCTGATCGTCAACACCACCGAGGGCAAGCAGGCCATTCGCGAATCGACGTCGATTCGCGCCGAGGCCGTGCGTTCGAACGTGACCTATTACACGACGCTTGGCGCCGCTATCGCGACCTGCAAGGCGATCGAGCACCTCGACGACGGCGCCGTCAACCGCCTGCAGGATCTGCACCGCGAGGTAGCGGCGTGAACAAGGTGCCGATGACGGTGCGCGGCGCCGAACTGCTGCGCGAAGAATTGCAGCAGTTGAAGTCGAAGGACCGGCCGCGGGTCATCCAGGCGATCGCGGAGGCGCGGGCGCATGGGGACCTGCGGGAAAACGCCGAGTATCACGCGGCCAAGGACGAGCAGGGCTTCATCGAGGCACGAATAAAGGAAATCGAGGGCAAGCTGTCGAATATTGAGGTCATCGACGTGACGACGATCAACGCCAGGGGGCGTGTCGTATTCGGCGCCACCGTTGATCTCTTCGATGTGCAGACGGACGAGGAGATCACCTACAAGATCGTCGGCGAGGACGAAGCGAATATCGGCGCCGGTCTGATTTCCTATACGTCGCCGATCGCACGTGCGCTGATCGGCAAGAACGAGGGCGACGAGGTTTCGTTTTCCGCGCCCGGCGGAGAGAAACAGTTCGAAGTGATCGAGGTCCGCTACGAGTAGGACGGTCAGGGCAGCGGCAGCGGGATTTTCGGTTCTTTTTCGTTCTTGCGGTAAAGCAACGCGACGTTGCCGATGCGAGTGACGAGGTCGGCCGGGCCTCGGGCACACAGCTCCCCGATCAGCGCATCGCGCCGCTCGCGATCGCCGACCCGCACCCGCACCTTGATGAGCTCGTGATGCTCGAGGCTCGAATCGAATTCGCGCAGCACGCCGTCGGAGAGGCCCGCATCACCGATCATCACGACGGGCCTCAGCTGGTGACCCAGGCCGCGGAGAAACTTCTTATGTGACTCGGACAATGGCAAGTCGCGAGTGTAACAATTGGGCATGAGCAAACCGAGGCGAAGCGCCGGTTCGTGGCGGCAGCGGCAGGAAAAGGACCCGTTCGTGCAAAAGGCGCGCAGCGAGGGCTACCGATCGCGCGCCGTGTACAAGCTCGAGGAGATCCTGGACAAGTATTCGCTGCTGAAGCCCGGCATGACCTGCGTGGATCTCGGGGCCGCACCCGGCAGCTTTTCCGAGATTCTGGCGTCGCGGCTGAAGGGCCGAGGGCGGGTGATCGCCGTGGACGTGCTGGAGATGAATCCGGTCCCTGGCGTCGAGTTCATTCAGGGCGATTTCACCGAGCAGACGGTGCTGGAGCAGCTGCTGGCGGCGCTCGGAGACGGCGGCGCCGATCTTGTAATCAGCGACATGGCCCCCAACATGAGCGGGACGAAGGCGGTGGACCAGCCCCGCGCCATGTACCTGGCAGAACTGGCGCTCGATCTGGCCCGTCGCACGCTGGGCCGGGGCGGCAGCCTCGTGTGCAAGGTATTCCAGGGTGAGGGAATCGACGCGTACGTTGCGGACGCGCGCGGTTCCTTTGCCGCCGTGAAACTGATGAAACCGAAGGCCTCGCGCCCCGGAAGTAGTGAGATGTATCTGGTAGCGAGAAACTATCAACTATAGTAGTGTCTAAAGATTAGACGCAGTCTAAATTTGCTGGCGGAGTATAATTTCCGACGTGAACGATCTGACCAAAAATATCCTGGTATTCATTGTCATCATCGTGGTGCTGCTGTCGGTGGTACAGGGCCTTTCGACCGTCAGCGGGGCGCCGCCCGAGCGCGTCGATTACTCCCAGTTTCTGCGTGACGTCAAATCCGGAAACGTGCAGCGCGTCGAATTCCAGGGCGAACGCATCAGCTTCGGCAACCGCACGCCGCTGCCGTACTACACGATCAGCCCGGAAACCGACAACAACACGCTGATCGGCATCCTCGAGGACAACAACGTCTCGTTCACCGCGCAGGAGCCCGAATCGCAGAGCCTCATCGGCCAGCTCCTGATCAGCTCGTTCCCGATCCTGCTCTTGATCGGCGTCTGGATCTACTTCATGCGCCAGATGCAGGGCGGCGGCGGCGGGCGGGGCGCGATGTCGTTCGGCAAGAGCAAGGCCCGCCTGCTCGGCGAAGACCAGGTCGGAGTGTCTTTTGCTGACGTCGCCGGCGTCGAAGAGGCCAAGGAAGAGGTCGCGGAGATCGTCGACTTCCTCAAGGACCCGAGCAAGTTCCAGCGCCTCGGCGGCAAGATTCCGAAGGGCGTGCTGATGGTCGGCCCACCGGGAACCGGCAAGACGCTCCTCGCCAAGGCGATCGCAGGCGAGGCCAAAGTCCCGTTTTTCACAATTTCCGGCTCCGACTTCGTCGAAATGTTCGTCGGCGTCGGCGCATCCCGCGTCCGCGACATGTTCGACCAGGCGAAGAAGCAGGCGCCGTGCATCATTTTCATCGATGAGCTGGACGCTGTCGGCCGCCATCGCGGCGCCGGCCTCGGCGGCGGCCACGACGAGCGCGAGCAGACGCTGAACCAGATGCTGGTCGAGATGGACGGCTTCGAGGGCAGCGAAGGCATTATCGTCATTGCGGCGACGAACCGGCCCGATGTGCTCGACCCGGCACTGCTGCGACCGGGACGCTTCGACCGCCAGGTTGTCGTGCCGCTGCCTGACATCCGTGGCCGCGAGGCCATCCTCAAGGTGCACATGCGCAAGGTGCCGCTCGACGACGACGTCAAGCCGGGTGTCATCGCCCGCGGCACGCCGGGCTTTTCCGGCGCGGACCTGGCAAACCTCGTCAACGAGGCGGCGCTGTTCGCTGCCCGCGCGAACAAGCGCGTAGTCAGCATGGAGGAGTTCGAGAAAGCGAAAGACAAGATCATGATGGGCACCGAGCGGCGCTCGATGGTGATGAGCGAGAAGGAGAAGCTCAACACCGCCTATCACGAAGCCGGTCACGCCATCGTCGGCTACTGCGTTCCCGACCACGACCCGGTCTACAAGGTCACCATCATCCCGCGCGGCCGCGCGCTCGGCGTGACGATGTACCTGCCCGAAGAGGACAAGTACAGCATTTCCAAGTCGTCACTGGAGAGCAATATCGCGACGCTGTTCGGCGGCCGGATAGCCGAGGAAATGACGCTGGGGGCCGAACACGTCACGACCGGCGCATCCAACGACATCGAACGCGCCACCGACATCGCGCGCAATATGGTCACTAAATGGGGCCTGTCGGAAAAGC
>CALKYK010000451.1 GCA_938003715.1 uncultured Gammaproteobacteria bacterium | reverse complement strand
AGTCTCAGGCGAGTGCGAGACAAGGAAAGGGCGGCCGAGAAAACGCAGTGTACACACCAGTACATGAGGCCTTCGAGGCCGCGCTTGACGCCGAATCGCGCCGCATGAGGTTTTTTTCAACACGCTGCTAGTCCACTCCCCGCAGGCGCCGCCAGGTTTCATCAAGCGCCCGATCGGTCACGGCAAGCGGAATCTGTTCGGGCGTGACGGCCTGCCAGTGCGGATTGCCACGGGTCGCAACGACGTGCGTGAATACGTAAAAAGGTTCCTGACCCATCCGCAGGTCGGCGAGGACGAGCCGGTCCTCATCGACCGACGCCTTGACGAAATCACGCGCGAACCACCGAAGTCGACGCACCGCGGCGATGTCGCCGGCTCGCTCCAGCTCGATCGTTTCAGATCTGTGTGCCGTGAACTGCACCTCGTCATTTCCGTCGAGCAGCGAATCGAATCCCTCCAGGTAACCATCGTCGGTCAGCACGACGACCCGCCACAGCAGGGTATTGAACGGTGTCGGCGTGGTGAATACGGGCGAATTCGCCTGTGCCGTTGCTGCAAGCGTTTGCTCGACGTGGGTGCCGACCGAATATTTTGCGATCCACGAACAGCCTACGTACAGCGTGCTCAGCACGAGACCGGCCTGCAGAAGTCGTCCTGCGACGCGGCCCGCCGGGCGAAACGCCACCGCTATCGTTCCGACCAGCAGCGGCAGCGTATAGAGCGGATCGATGATGAACAGCGTCGACCACATGACCGGCGGCACGTCCAGCGGCCAAAGCAATTGCGTGCCGTAGGCGGTGTGGGCGTCTAGAATCGGGTGCGTCATCAGGGTCAGCGCGATCGCCGCGAACCAGCGCCCGGGTGCGGCCCGCACCGGCGCCAGCAAGCGTTTCGCCGCCAGCCACAACAGTACCGAGAACGGCGCGAGCACGATCAATGAGTGGCTGAAGCCGCGGTGCTGCGTGAAATTCGCGACCGGGTCTCCGTAGTCGATCGCGACGTCGAGGTCCGGCATCGTGCCCAGGACCGCGCCCGCCAGCAACGCCGCGCGCCGCTGGCCCCGGGGTGCGCAGGCGGCCGCGATCGATGCGCCAAGTACCGCCTGTGACAGTGAATCCAAGCAATCAGCCCGATTGTTTGTTGCCGGTCACCAGGAAATAGCCGGCGATCAGCAGCAGCACGACCTGGAATTCCATGCCGCCCATCGGGAAGTCGTCGGAGGGCGTGAAGCTCCAGCGCGGCCAGTGCACCATTACGATTGCGCCGAGCAATACCGGAATTGCGGCCAGGCCGGACAGCCGGGTGATCAGCTCGCTTTTGAAACCGCCGACAATGATGCCGATGCCGGCTGCAAGTTCCGCAAACGTAACCAGTGCGGCAACGGGCGTGCTCAGCCCCATCATTTCGGAGAAGCTGCTGAACGTGGCGACCTTGCCCAAACCGTGAAACAGGAAAACGGCGGCAAAACCGGCGCGCAGCAACCAGTGCGCGTGCGGGCGTATACCATTCAATGCGTCGAACATCACTGCATCTCCTGTCAGGTTGCCGCAATAGACCTGCCGTGACGGCAATCCATTACAGTCGATTCGCGGCGTGCCACGCGGCGAGCAGTTCCGCTTCCCTGTCGCGAGCGAGCCCGGCTCGCAACGTACGCTGCTCATCAGCCGAACGATTTCGATGCCAGGCGAGTGTCTCGGCCGCGGTGACGGCGAGCGGCCGGAAACGCAATCCGGCGGCAACGGCGCGCCGGCTATCCATGCGACCGTAATTCAGGTAGCGACCGCGTGGCGGCTGCCAGAATACCAGCGTGCGCTGCGGCACCTCGCCGGCGTCGAGAAGAAAGTCCCAGTCGACCCAGTGCAAGGTCGACGGCGTGGCGGTGACCGCGCGTATGCCGTGCACGAGGCCGGCGGTCGTCAGCGCCGGGCCGGGTCCCTCCGTATTGAAAATGCCGCGCGTCGACGACTCGAGCAGGTGCACATAGAACTCGGCGAGATCGCGAACGTCGATGAACTGAATCGGGTCATCGGCGTCGCCCTGCACCAGTACGTCGCCGCCGTCGTCGAGCCGGTCCACCCAGTAAGTAAAACGATCGGTGCGGTCGCCCGGCCCGACGATGACCGGCGGGCGCGCGATCAGCGTGCGTTCACCGAACGCCTCTTGCACTGCCCGCTCCGCCAGCACCTTGTTGGGCCCGTAACCGTCCCACTCGGACTCGGGAATGCCGCGTGGTCCGACCGGGGCGTCTTCGTCCATCACGTCCCTCGTGAAATTCGTGTAGACGGATCGCGTCGACGTAAACAGGTACTGGTCACAGGCGTCTTTCAGCAGCGCGGTGCTGAGCCGGACCTGCTCCGGCGTGTACCCGGAATTGTCGACGACGGCGTCCCAGCGACGGCCCTCGAGCGCACGCAAATCGCCGTTGCGGTCGCCGACGAGTTTCTCGGCTTCCGGAAACAGGTGCGTGTTGGTGCGGCCGCGATTGAAGAGCGTGATCCGGTGACCGCGCGCCATCGCGTGGCCGACGAAGTGCGGTCCGATGAATCCGGTACCGCCGAGCACGAGTATGTCGAGACCGGACCGGCCCTGCGCAGCGGTCACGCGTGCACCCAGCGCGGCGGCCGTCGCGACGCCGGCGAGTCCGAGGAATTCACGTCGTGAGCTCATCGCTTTCTCCCGTTCATGGGCCTGCCGTCCGGCGACAATCGGTCAATGCCGATCAGATCGCGATTTCCGGCGGTACGTCCCGCAGATTGTAGCGGGAACTCATGACCTGGCCGTAAGCGCCGGCGTTCGCGATCAGAATCACGTCGCCTTCCCTGCATTCGGGCAACGAGCGGCCCGCGGCAAAGCGATCGCCGGACTCGCAGAGCGGCCCGACCACGCTGACCGGCCGCGCAGGCGGCTCGTGCACGCGACTCAGGTTGACGATTTCGTGCCAGGCGTCGTACAGCGCCGGGCGAATGAGCGCGTTGATGCCGGTGCTCACGCCGACGTAGTGTTCCTCGCCCTTGCGCTTCAGTTGCGTGACGTGGCACAGCAGCACGCCCGCTTCGGATACGAGGTAGCGGCCCGGTTCGAGCCACAGATCATAGCGATCGTGCTGCGTGCGAAACTGGCTGAGCAATTCGTCCAGCTTCGAGAGATCGAATGCTGCGTCACCGCGCTTGACCGGCACGCCGAATCCACCGCCGAGGTCGAGCACCTCGACGTCGGGAAAATACGCAGCCGCTTTTTGCAGCGCCTCTGCGACGGTGTGCCAGTTCTCAACCTCCAGGATGCCGGAACCGCTGTGCGCGTGAATGCCGATCACCGTCGCATCCGCCGCCGCGACGAGTTCTGCCAGGCGCTCGATCTCGGACAGGGCCACACCGAACTTCGAGCCGTCGCCTGCGGTCCTGACGTGTGCATGGTGACCGCGCCCCTGGCCGGGGTCGACGCGAATGAACAGCCGCTGGCCGCGGAATATTTCCGGCCAGGCCTCCAGCGGATACAGGTTGTCGAGCGTTACCCGGACACCGGCTCGAATGCCCCACTCGTATTCGTCGCGCGGCGCGAAATTGGGCGTGAACAGGATTCTCCCGTCACTGGCTTCTCCTACCGCACTTCGCACCTGCTCGACTTCGCCGGGCGATACGCAATCGAAATCGACGCCTGAATCGGCGAGCACTCGCAGGATGTCGCCGTTGAAGTTCGCCTTGACCGCGTACAGAACGCGACTGACGGATTCCAGCGCCAGTATCGCTTCGGCGCGCGCACGCACCGTTTCGAGGTCGTAGACGTATGCATTCAGGTGCTGCCCGGCGATCTCGAGCAGCTCTCCCTGTTTCCGTATCCACCAGGGCGCTTCGTCGCTGCGCTGCATTCCTCGATCCTTGCTCTGCGTGCAAAAAAAACCCGCACGGAGATCCTTGCGGGTTTTATGGCGGCATCCGTACTCTTCGGCCGGTTCCGCCGCCGCTCTCATCCACGCACCTCTGGCGCGCCATTTGTTTTCGTCGTTATCGGGCATCGTCGCTAACGATGCCGCGGCACAATACGTGGATGGATAGCGATTAGGTGTGTCTGTTACTCCTACCTGTCCGTCGAGGTCAAGCACTTTCGCCGTCCCAGTCGGGTGGCGCGGTGACCGCGCCGTGCGATGCGGATGCGACGGTGGCCCGGTACTTCGCAAGCAAACCTGTGCGCACGGCCGACGGCGGACGCTGCCATGCCTTGCGACGCGCCGCGAGCGTTTCGTCGCTGGCGTCGACGTCGAGCCTGCGAGCGGCCGCGTCGATCGTGATGCGATCGCCGTCTTCGAGCAATGCAATGGGTCCGCCGACTGCCGCCTCGGGCGTGACGTGTCCGACCACGAAACCGTGGCTGCCGCCGGAAAAGCGCCCGTCCGTGATCAGCGCCACGTCCTTGCCGAGTCCCTTGCCCATAATGGCGCTGGTCGGACTCAGCATCTCGCGCATGCCCGGCCCGCCTTTCGGTCCTTCGTAACGGATGACGACGACGTCGCCGGATTTGACGTCGCCGTCGAGTATCGCCTGCAGTGCTTCTTCCTCGGCCTGGAAAACCCGCGCCGTTCCTTCGAAACGCAGGCCTTCCTTGCCGCTGATCTTGGCCACGGCCCCTTCCGGTGCAAGGTTGCCGTACAGGATCACGAGATGCCCGTCCGGCTTGATCGGGTCGTCGAAATCGCGAACGACGTCCTGGCCTGCCGGGTAGTCCGGGACGTCGCGCAGGTTTTCGGCGAGCGTCTTGCCGGGTACCGTCAGGCAGTCGCCGGGCAGCAGCACGCGGTCCAGCAGCCGCTTCATCAGCGGCTGAATGCCGCCGATCGCGATCAGTTCGGACATCAGGTAGCGCCCGCTCGGCTTGACGTCGGCGAGAACCGGGACCTTCGCCCCAATGCGCGTGAAGTCGTCGAGCTCCAGCCGAACATTTGCCTCGCGTGCCATCGCTAGGAGATGCAGCACAGCGTTCGTCGAACCGCCGATTGCGGTGACCACGGTAATCGCGTTTTCGAATGCCTCGCGCGTCATGATGTCCGATGGACGAATGCCTTTCCTGACCAGGTGCATCACGGCTTCACCCGCGCGCCGGCAGTCGGCCATCTTGGCGTCGGAAACGGCTTCCTGGGCGGAGCTGTTGGCGAGGCTCATGCCGAGCGCCTCGATCGCCGACGCCATCGTGTTCGCCGTGTACATTCCGCCGCAGGCGCCGGGACCCGGGATCGCGGTTTTTTCGACTTCCAGGAGTTCGGCATCGTCGATGCTGCCGGCCGCGCGCGCGCCGACGGCTTCGAATACAGAGACGATGTCGCGGCGTTTCGGACCGGGGCGGATCGTGCCGCCGTAGACGAAAACCGATGGCCGGTCGAGCCGCGCCATCGCCATGATGCAGGCCGGCATGTTCTTGTCGCAGCCGCCGATGCAGACCAGTCCGTCGAATCCTTCGGCGCCCGCGACCGCTTCGATCGAGTCGGCGATGACCTCGCGCGATACGAGCGAATAGCGCATCCCGGGTGTGCCCATCGCGATACCGTCCGACACCGTGATCGTGTTGAAAATGACGCCCTTGCCGCCGGCCGCGTCGGCGGCTTCCGCGGCCAGCCGCGCCAGCCCGTCGATGTGCATGTTGCACGGCGTGATCATGCTCCAGGTCGAAGCGACGCCGATCTGCGGGCGTGCGAAATCCTCGTCCGTGAAGCCTACCGCGCGCAGCATCGCCCGGCTCGGTGCCTGTTCGACGCCATCAACCACGATCCGCGAATAGCGGCGCAGTTCTTTTTCTGTCATTGCTTTTTTTCCCGGATTGCCCGGTCAGGAATCGTCGTCCCTGATCATAACCGCGATCTGCGAGAAAATGTTGTCCGCGGCGCCGGTGTTGCCGCCTTCGATCTCGAGCATGAACGCCTCGTCGCGCTCCAGGGCATTGTCCTGGACGAGCGGGATCAGGATGCGAGCGGTACGCTGCCCCGGTCCGAAGTAGATCACCGTCAGCGCAGGCGAAAAAAAGTCCTCGCCCTGGCGTGCCGTAACGTCGTTAACGACGTAGCTGACTTCGAGCGGCGTGTTATCGGCTTTGTAGCGAATTACGTCGATTTGCGCCGCGCTGTCCGATTCGCGCACCGAGAGCTGGTTGACGGCGAAGGCAACGGTATTCGGTGGAATCGCGTTTTCGAAATTGCGCTGGTCGTCGTCCTCGAGGGTCAGCTCGACATAGCCCAGATCCGTATCTGCGTCGAGCGCATCGCGCACCGTAAGCGTGACCACGACATCCTGTTCGCGTACCGGGTCCGGGCGCATGCGAATGACGGCGCGCGCGCGGGGCTGGCCTGCTGCGAATACCAGTTCGCCCCCGTCGTCCACGGCGTACTGGCCCGCATCTCCCGGCGAAGCCGATGCATCGAACGCCGTTTCGACCAACGACAGCACGGCCGATCGGTCGACGTCGGTCACGCGCACGACGTCGAGCGTGACCGGCGCGCCGTCCTCGCGGACGACCAGCCGGGTGACTACGTTTTCGTCTGCAGCATTGGCTGACAGCACCAGCTCCGCGTCGGCAGGAGCCAGCGCGGCAGATGATGCCGATTCGACCGCCCGGGTCTCGCTCTCAGGAACGGGCGCCGCAACTTCGGCCGCTGTCGTTGCGTCGCTCGCTGCCTCGGCGACCGGTGCGGCATCCTCGACCGGTTCGGTCTCGATCGCCTCGGCGTCCTGCGAAGCTGAATCCACGACCGCAGCGTCAGCGGCTGCGTCACCTGGATCCTCGCTTGCGACCTGCGCCGTGTCGTCGACCGGCGCCGAGTCATCGACAATGCTGCCAGCGGCCGGCAACAATCCATCGAGGTAGCGAACGAGGTCCGTCTGCACGACCACCGCGACCGACGCAACGATGAGGAGGCCGACGACGGCCAGGCGCCATGGCGACTTCCGAACCGGTTCGCCGGAAATGTCTTCCTGTGGCGGAACGGACGCGGCCGGGGCTTCCTGTGGCGTTTCCAGTGCCTCGAGAAACCGGCGCGGCGATTCGTAACGGGTGACCCGTGCGTATGACAGCGCCTTTTTCAACGCCTGCCACTGCCGGTCTCCGAGACCCTGTGGCCGCTGTGGTTCCATGCCCTGCTCGGCCGCGTCGGCCGCGTTGCGCGGGCCGAACACGCGGTAGCCTGCGATCAGCCGATAGGTAAGGCATGCCAGGGAAAACACGTCGTCTGACGGCGTCGGGTCCTCGCCCGTGAGCACCTGCATGCTGGCGTAGGCCGGCGTTCCGGCACTCAACACGGCCGGATCGCTGCGCGGCTTGCCCTCGATCTGTTTCTGCCGTACCCGCGCGACGCCGAAATCGACGAGCTTCACGGTGCCGTCC
>CALKYK010000450.1 GCA_938003715.1 uncultured Gammaproteobacteria bacterium | reverse complement strand
CCGGTTTCCGTGGCGATGGCGGAAGACGTGTTCGAGAGGATGCTGGCCGGCCGCGACCCGATGCGAATCGAGTCGGTGTGGCGCGTCGTCTACGGGTCGGGCTATACGCAGCACCCCGACCTCACGCTGCTCGCGGTGCTGTCCGGATTCGAGATGGCGTGCTGGGACATCGTCGGCAAAGCGCTCGACCAGCCGGTGTACAACCTGCTCGGCGGCCGCGTGCACGAGAAACTGCGAAGCTACACCTATCTTTACGGCGAGGAAGGCGACCGCAGTGACGTCTACACCGACCCGGATCTTGCCGCCGAGCGCGCCGCGGAATACGTGGCGCGCGGATTCACCGCGCTGAAGTTCGACCCGGTCGGTCCGTACACCGCCTTCGACCCGCGCCAGCTTTCACTCGCCAGCCTCGATCGAACCGAACGCTACGTGAGCAAGCTTCGCGAAGCGGTCGGCGACCGTGCCGACCTGCTCGTCGGCACGCACGGGCAAATGACGCCTTCCGCGGCGATCCGGCTCGCGAAGCGACTGGAGCGTTTCCATCCGCTGTGGCTCGAGGACCCGACGCCGCCGGAAAACGCACAGGCGATGGCGGACGTGGCGCGGGCGACGAGTATCCCGGTGGCGACCGGAGAGCGCCTGTCGACGAAGCACGATTTCCGCCGCGTGCTCGAAGCGCGTGCCGCGTCGATACTGCAGCCGAACCTGGGCCGCTGCGGCGGCATTCTCGAAGCGAAGAAAATCGCCGGCATGGCCGAAGCGCACTACGCGCAGATCGCGCCGCATCTCTACTGCGGGCCGGTCGTCGGCGCGGCAAACATCCAGCTCGCCGCCTGCAGCCCGAACTTCCTTATCCTCGAGGGCATCCTCGACTGGGGTGGTTTCCACGCCGACATCCTCGAAAAACCGGTCGAGTGGCAGGACGGCTACGTCATTCCGCCAACCGGCCCGGGCCTCGGCGTCGAGCTCGACGAACGCGTCGCGGAAGAATGCCGATTCGACGGCCGCGGCCTGCACCAGAACATGGCGGAGGCACCCGCGGAACCGTGAAGCCGATGCAGATCCAGGCCGCTGTCTGCCACGAGTTCGGCGCGCCGCTCGTCGTCGAAACGCTGGCGCTGGCGCCGCCCGGGCCCGGCGAAGTGCGGGTGGCGTTGAAGGCTGCGGCGATCTGCCACAGCGACGTGTCGAGCCTGCGCGGGCACTGGGCAGGCGGCGTCACGCCGACGGTCGCCGGCCATGAGGCCGCGGTCATCGTCGAATCTGTCGGGCCGGGCGTCGACGCCGTCGCAACGGGCGACTACGTCGTCGTCACGCTGGTCCGGTCCTGCGGCAACTGCCGCGCCTGTCGCGCGGGCCACACGGTCGCGTGCAGCGGGACCACGGCGCTCGATCGCGAAACACGACTGCACGACGCCTCGGGCAGTCCCGTGCAGCAGGGGCTGCGCACGGCGGCATTCGCCCAGGCCTGCGTCGTGCACGAGAGCCAGGTCGTGGGCATCGATCCCGGGCTGCCGTTCGTCAGTGCCGCCCTGCTCGGCTGCGGCGTCATCACCGGCTACTGCTCGGTCACGCGCGTCGCGCAGGTCGGCCCCGGCGCGACGGTCGCCGTCACCGGCGTCGGCGGTCTCGGCCTGAACACGATCCAGGGCGCCGTGCTTGCTGGTGCCGAAACCGTCGTCGCAATCGACGTCGTTACGCAAAAACTCGAACTCGCGCGCGCGTTCGGCGCCACGCACACGATCGACGCCCGCAACGAGGACCCGGTTGCGGCGGTGCTCGGCATCTGCGAAGGCGGCGTCGACTTCGCCTTCGTCACGGTCGGCATGTCGCGCGCGTTCAGCGACTCGATGCGCATGCTGAATCGCACCGGCAAGAGCGTGATCCTCGGCATGCCGGGCGACGACGACAAGGACTTCGTCGTCGACTCGCACTTGCTTACGACGGGTCGCAGCGTGCTCGGCTCGAAACTGGGCGACACCTGCACGCACGAGGACATACCCGCGCTCGCCGGCCTGTACCGCGAAGGCCGACTGAAGCTCGACGAAATCGTCAGCGCAACCTACCCGCTTTCCGCCATCAACGACGCGCTCGATGCCGCGGAACGGGGTGAGTCGCTGCGCAACGTGATCGTGTTCGACTGACATGCCGGGCGACGTCGACAGGCAACGCTTGTCCGCCTACGTGCAGGTCGTCACGCTGGCGCTGGCGGCGTCGGTCATCTACCTCGCGCCGTATCTCCGCCAGGTCTTCAAAACCTCGCTTCTCGAGACCTTCGAACTCAGCGAAGCGCAGCTCGGCAACCTGAGCAGTACGTATGCGATCTGTTCGATCCTCTGCTACCTGCCCGGCGGCTGGCTCGCGGACCGGGTCGCGCCGAGAATCCTGGTCATCATCGCGCTGTTTTCCAGCGCGGCGACCTACGCGTGGTACGCAACGATTCCGGGCTACGGCAGCCTGCTCGTCATCTACGGCCTGTGGGGCGTCATCGGCGTCGGCATCCTGTGGGCCGCAATGTTCAAGCACATTCGCCTGATCGCGGGCGGCGACGAGCAGGGCCGGCTGTTCGGCCGCTTCGAGCGCGGCTACGGCCATCACGACCCGGGCGTCGGGCTGGGCCTGGCGCTGGTCAAGAGCCTAGTGGAGATGCATGGCGGCCGGGTGGAGATGGACTCCCAGCCCGGCGAG
>CALKYK010000449.1 GCA_938003715.1 uncultured Gammaproteobacteria bacterium | reverse complement strand
AAGGCGAAACTGAGGGCAATCTCGTGATCCGGGACAGCTGGCCCGGCCAGATGCGTACCGTGTACGGCGACCACCCGCGTTTCATCGACACCTATTTCTCGACCTTCGAGGGGCGCTATTTCACCGGCGACGGCGTGCGTCGCGACGCCGATGGCTACTACTGGATCACCGGGCGCGTCGACGACGTGCTGAACGTGTCCGGCCACCGCATGGGCACGGCCGAAGTCGAAAGCGCGCTGGTTGCGCACAAGGACGTCGCCGAAGCGGCCGTCGTCGGCTGCCCGCACGAGATCAAGGGGCAGGGCATCTACGCCTACGTGACGCTGAGGGAAGGGGTCGAGCAGTCAGACGAGCTGCTCGCCGAGCTTCGGCAGTGGGTGCGCAAGGAGATCGGCCCGATCGCGACGCCCGACTTCATCCAGTGGGCGCCGGGCCTGCCGAAGACGCGCTCGGGCAAGATCATGCGCCGCATCCTGCGCAAGGTGGCCGAGAACGACTACGAGAACCTCGGCGACACCTCGACGCTCGCGGACCCTGCCGTGGTCAAGGACCTGGTGGACAACCGCCTGAACCGATAGGGTCCTGTTCGAGAATTCACTTTAACTTCCGCAAACAGCCGCCTCCCGCGGGAGGATTACCTCGAAACCACATTAACTTTTGCGGACAGCCGTTTGCCGCGGGAAGAATGCTGAGCGCGAAGGAAAAAAGAATCGGTCGAAGCGACTCCCGCCCGGCCGTGACGGTCAGAACTGGTCGGCGTAGCTTGCTTCTTCGGTCTGGTCGACGAGCTCTTCCTTGTCGAACTTGACCGTGTCCTGCATCTTGCTCGCCTTCTGGCTGTCGCCTTTGCGATCGACGCGCTTGAATTCCGCGAGCTGGCGCTCGTAGGCGCGCACGAACTCCTCGCTGAACTGGTGCGGGAATTTCCCAGACCCGGGCTGGGTCATGATCGGGTACAGGTCGCAGTAGAGCTGCCAGTACTTCAGTTCGTTCAGCTTCTTGAACAGCGGCTTGCCGTTCAGCGTGCGATCGAAGTTCTGCCGCAGTTCGTCCGGGTCGAAGCGGTCGGCGAATTCCTGGTAGGCGCTGATCATCGCCTCGAGCACCGCGTCGTGATGGAACTTCAGGTCGCTGCACACTTCGCGTACGGCGTCGACCGGGCCGAGGTATTCGCCTTCCTTGCCGACCAGAAGCTGCATCATCGATTCGCGCGTGTTCGACGCCAGTTTGAGCGGGTTGTTGTTGCGCGGCAGAACGGTGGTCTGGTCCAGGCGGAACATGCTTTTCAATGCCGTGCGGCTCGCCAGCAGCGACGAAATGCCGTCGACGAACTCGCGCAGCACCTTGCCGGCGTTTTCCATGACCTCGTTCGGGTCGGTCGACGGGTGGATATCGGCGCGATCGATCCCGAGGCCTTTCATGAACGAGTCGAGCAGACCGGCCGCATCCGCGTGCGCCTGCTGCTCCGCCGTCGGCGGCGGCGCGAAAGGGTTCGCCTGGTCGTTCATGCGCGCGTCGGGCTTTTCCTGTTTCTTTTTCTTGTCGGTGCCGAACAGCGCTTCCTGGAATTCGCCGTCGCCGGTAATCGCTTCCTCGTCGAGTAACTGGATACCGCTTTTCAGCGAATCTTCCGGTACGAGCTGCTCGATGTGATCCGGGACGACGGTCATCGGCTGCGGCGGCGGCATCTCGAGGTCCTGCCCCTCGTCGAGCGTAACGCGGAACACGAAGTCGCCCATGCGCAGCCGGTCGCCGTCGAACAGCCGGCGCGGATTGCCGCGGCCGAGCGGCTCGTCGTCGCTGTTGACGTAGACGCCGTTGGTGCTGATGTCGGCGAGGTAATAGGCGCCGCTCTGGTAGTCGATGGTTGCGTGCTTGCCGGAAATGAAGCGGTCGGGATCCGGCAGGATCCAGTCGTTTTCCAGCGAGCGACCGATCGTGCCGCCGTCCTCGCCGAACACGCGCACGTAGTCGTCGCCGACGATGTCCTTGTTTTCGCTTATGATTTCAAGCTGCAGTGGCATCGGATCGTCTCGCTCGTCGCCGCCCCGGGTCACATGTCCCCGGACCGACAGGGATCGATGCAGTGTGCCGCCAGTGGGGCTCCGGTCGCTGCCTAGCAGTTCACATAAATAGACTTGATGCAGGCCCTAAAACGAGCCAAAACAGGGCCCTACGCCGGAAATCTGGTAAATCGCGCAAGCTCGGTGCGGTTTCACTCACCGTTTGCGAAATTCGGTACACTGGCCGCCCTTTTTTTGCACCCGCGAAGCATTCGATGGCCGACAAGACGATCTACCGCATCTCGTTCATGAACCAGGGCCAGGTTTACGAGATCTATGCCCGCGAAGTGGGGCACGGCGCCCTGTTCGGTTTCGTCGAAGTCGAGGCGCTGGTGTTCGGCAATCGTTCCGGCGTCGTCGTCGACCCGTCGGAAGAAAAAATCAAGAGCGAGTTCAAGGGCGTCCGCCGTACCTACCTGCCGATGCATTCGATCATCCGCATCGACGAGGTCGACAAGGAAGGCGCGAGCAAGATCTCGAAGCTCGAGGGCTCGAACGTCGCGCAGTTCCCCTTGCCGGTGTACACGCCCGGCGAAACCAAGAAGCCCTGACCGATCGCGCCGCGCCGGCTGGCCGGCACAGGGCCGCTTCGGTATCATCGCGGACTTTCCCGAGCGCGCCTTTCACGCTGACCAGAGTGCCCCTAGCTTGTCCACTCCCGCGACTGACCTGAAGGCCGCAGCGAACACCGTGTTTTTTCACCTGCCGGGGCAGTCCGCCCTGTCGGCATTCCGTCTCGACAAACTCCTGGCCCGGCTGCAGCGTCTCTCGACGGATGTCGATGCGCTGGACGCCCGCTACACCTATTACGTGCATGCCGAAACGGTTCTGAGTGCCGACGAGCGCGCGCGGCTCGACGCGCTGCTGTTGTCCGGGGCGCCGGTCAGGCACTTCGACAAGGGTCTCGTGCTGCTGCATGCGGCGCCGCGGCCGGGCACGATTTCACCGTGGTCGAGCAAGGCCACCGATATCGTTCATGCCTGCGGGCTCGGCAGCGTGCTGCGCGTCGAGCGAGGCGTGAGCTATTCGCTGCAGATGTCGTCAACACCGGATGCGGCAAAGAAGCACGCGCTCGCGAGCGAGCTCCATGACCGCATGACCGAGGCGACGTTCGACGATGCCGACGCGGGGAGGGCTTTGTTCGACGAACACCAGCCGACGCCCTTTGCCACGGTGTCATTGCTCGAGCAGGGCCCCGACGCGCTGGTCGAGGCGAATACGGCGCTCGGGCTTGCGCTATCCGCCGACGAGATCGACTACCTTGTCGACAATTACCGCGCGCTCGGCCGCGACCCGACTGACGTCGAGCTTATGATGTTCGCCCAGGCGAACTCGGAGCACTGTCGGCACAAGATCTTCCGCGGCGACTGGATCATCGACGACGAACGCAAGCCGGACACGCTGATCGGCATGATTCGCAGTACCACCGAGGCGAGTCCGGACGGCGTGATTTCCGCGTATTCGGACAACGCCGCCGTGATCGACGGGTGGGAGGCTGAAGCGCTGCAGGTGCGCAGCGACGACCGAGGCTACGAGCCGGTTCGCGAGCGCGCCGGTATCCTGATGAAGGTCGAAACGCACAACCACCCGACCGCGATTTCGCCGTTCCCGGGGGCTGCAACCGGGTCCGGCGGCGAAATCCGCGACGAGGGCGCCACCGGCCTCGGCGCGCGGCCGAAAGCCGGTCTGACAGGGTTCACGGTGTCGCACCTCGGCATTCCGGGTTTCGAGCAGCCGTGGGAAACCACATTCCCGCGCGCGTCGCGCATGGCGACGCCACTCGAGATCATGCTTGACGGACCGATCGGCGGCGCCGCGTTCAACAACGAATTCGGCCGGCCGAACCTGCTCGGCTATTTCCGCACCTTCGAGGCGCACGCGCCCGGCGACCCGCCGCTGCGGATTCGCGGCTACCACAAGCCGATCATGATTGCCGGCGGGGTCGGCAGCGTGCGTCCGCAGCACGCGCTCAAAAAAGACGTGCCCGCCGGCGCCCACATCGTCGTGATCGGCGGGCCGGCGATGCTGATCGGTCTCGGCGGCGGCGCGGCCTCGAGCGTTGCGAGCGGCACGAGCAGCGAGGATCTCGACTTCGCCTCCGTGCAGCGCGGCAATCCCGAGATGCAGCGGCGTGCTCAGGAGGTCATCGATCGCTGCACCGCGATGGGCGACGCGAACCCGATCCTGCTGATTCACGACGTCGGCGCCGGGGGCCTGTCGAACGCGGTGCCCGAAGTCGTCGATCACAGCAAGCTCGGCGCGTGCATCGAGCTGCGCGAGGTGCCGAACGCCGAACCGGGCATGTCGCCGATGGGCATCTGGTGCAACGAGGCCCAGGAGCGCTACGTGCTGGTCGTGGCCGAAGAGCAAATGGAGGCGTTCCGGACACTGTGTGCGCGCGAGCGCTGCCCGATGGCGGCGATCGGTACGCTCACCGACGACGGCCGGCTCGTCGTTGCAGACCGCGAGTTCGGCAACCAGCCGGTGGACATGCCGATGTCGATGCTGCTCGGCAAGCCGCCGCAGATGTTGCGGGACGTGCAGCGCGTAACGACGCCTCCAGGCGAGCTCGATCTCGACGACATCGAGCTCGAGGACGCGATCTTCCGCGTATTGAGATTCCCCGCGGTCGCGGACAAGACGTTCCTCGTGCATATCGGTGATCGCACGGTCGGCGGACTCTGCGTGCGCGACCAGTTCGTCGGCCCCTGGCAGGTGCCGGTCAGCGATGTCGCGATCACCGCCTCAGGCTTCGAAAGCCGTACCGGCGAGGCGATGGCGATGGGCGAGCGCACGCCGCTGGCCGTCTTCGACGCACCGGCTTCGGGCCGCATGGCGGTCGGCGAAGCCGTCACGAACATCGCCGCTGCGGCCATCGACGACCTGCGGCAGATCCGCCTGTCCGCGAACTGGATGGCGGCGGCCGGCCAACCCGGCGAGGACGCGCGCCTGTACGACACCGTGCGCGCTGTCGGCGCTGAACTGTGCCGCGACCTCGGCATCGCGATTCCGGTCGGCAAGGATTCGCTGTCCCTGCGCGCGGGCTGGCGCGAAGACGGCGAGGACTACGAGGTCGTCGCGCCGGTGTCGCTCATCGTGTCCGCGTATGCGCCGGTTTCCGATGTCCGCCGGCACCTGACGCCGCAGTTGAAACGCATCGACGAAAAAAGCCGCCTGCTGCTGCTGGATCTCGGCGAGGGCTCGAACCGGCTCGGCGGGTCGTGCCTGGCGCAGGTGTACAGCCGACACGGCGGCGCGGCTCCGGATCTCGACTATCCGCAGCGGCTGAAGAGATTCTTCAGCGCGGTGCAGGCCCTGTCGGCGCGG
>CALKYK010000448.1 GCA_938003715.1 uncultured Gammaproteobacteria bacterium | reverse complement strand
GACGGCCGCCGTCGGGCTGCCGACCTTGCGCCTGGTTCGGCACCGGGTCGGCCCCTGGGAGCTCGGCGAGCTGCAACCGGGTGCAATCGTGGAGATGGCGACGGCCAGCGCCTGGCGGCGCCTCGACCGCTACTGACCGTTTCCCTTGCGCAGCCCGGCGATGCGCATCGCGACTTCCATCGCCTGTTCGTAGTTCAGCCGCGGGTCGACGGTGGACTTGTAGGCGCGCGCGAGGTCCTTGTCGGTCAGGCCGCGGGCGCCACCGGTGCATTCGGTCACGTTCTCGCCGGTCAGCTCGAGATGCACGCCGCCCAGGTAGCTGCCCATCTTCTCGTGCACGTCAAAAGCCGACTCGAGCTCGGCAACGATATTGTCGAAGCGTCGCGTCTTGGTGCCATCCGCCGTGCTCTCGGTGTTGCCGTGCATCGGGTCGCAGACCCAGAGCACCGGCGCGCCGGTTTCCCGCACGGCCGAAATCAGCGGCGGCAGGCCGTCCTCGATGGCCTTGGCGCCGAAGCGATGAATCAGCGTGATGCGGCCCGGCTCGTTGTTCGGGTTCAGCACCCGTAACAGGTTCTGCAGCCACTCGACGGTCATGCCCGAGCCGACCTTGATGCCGATCGGGTTGGCGATGCCGCGGAAATACTCGACATGCGCGCCGTCGATCTGCGCGGTGCGCATACCGATCCACGGAAAATGCGTGGTCAGGTTGTACCAGCGCTTGCGATGCTCGAGGTAGCGGGTCTGCGCCTGCTCGTAAAGCAGGTGCAGCCCCTCGTGCGCGGCGTAGATGTCCGCCCGCTGCGTCTGGTGCACGGCGCGATCGAGGATCGATTCGAGAAAGTCCAGTGAATCCGAGATCGAGCGCACGATCTCGTGATAGCTCTCGGCCATCTTCGAGTGCCCGACCCAGTCGAGGTCCCAGTATTCCGGATGGTGCAGGTCGGCGAAGCCGCCGTCGATCAGCGAACGCACGAAATTGAGCGTCAGCGCCGCCCGTTCGTAACCGCGCAGGATCAGCTGCGGGTCCGGGACGCGATCGCCCTCGGTGAAGGGGCTGCGGTTGACGAGGTCGCCGCGAAAGCTCGGCAGCGAGGTACCGTCACGCGTTTCGGTGTCCGCCGAGCGCGGCTTCGCGTATTGCCCTGCCATGCGCCCGACCCGCACGACCGGTTTTTTCAGGCCGTACAGCATGACCAGGCTCATCTGCAGCAGGATCTTGAGCTTCGCAACGATGTTCTCGGACGTGCAGTCGTCGAAACTTTCTGCACAGTCGCCGCCCTGCAGCACGAACGCCTCGCCCCGCTGTGCCTTGGCGATGAGGCTCTTCAGTGCCTCGATTTCCCATGACGTCACGATCGGCGGCAGCCGGCTCAGGTCCGCAATCACGCGCTCCAGCGCCGCAGTGTCCGGATAGGACGGCTGCTGCTGCGCGTTCATTGCCTGCCAGCTGGCCGGATGCCAGTCACTTTTCGGTACGGTCCGACTCACCGTCAATCCTTCACCCGGGTTCGCCCGCCGTGCGGGCCGTATCCGGCGGACTATGCCTCATGCCCCGGGGCGCTGCAAAAGTTTCGCAGGTAATCAGGTGCTTACGTGCATCACCTTGAACGGGCTGAAAGCTCTCGCTTGCGCCGGTCGCTCAGAGCGGCCCGGCAGCTCCCGACAGGGAACATACTGTGCCCGGCCTGTGGAAAGGCGCACGCGAGATTGGCACAATGCGCGGCTTTCCGGCGCCGCGGGGATAGTGTTTTCCTGCGCGACGAGTTTTCGGGGGGTTCCATGCAGTCAATCCTGGTCCTGGGTGCCGGCAAGATCGGCGCGCTGATCTCCGGCCTGCTCGCGGAAAGCCGCGACTACAGCGTGCAGCTCGCCGATCGCGCCGATGGCGCCGCCGAAGCCGTCGTCGACGCGCACGGCCTCGACAACATTTCCGCCTTCACCTTCGACGCCGGGGATGCAAAAGCGCTGACGGCGCACGTCAAGAAGCACAGGCCAGCAGCGGTCGTGTCCGGCCTGCCCTACTACTGCAACGTCCAGGTTGCCGAAATCGCGCGTGCCGAGAACCTGCACTATTTCGATCTCACCGAAGACGTCGAGGTGACGAAATCGGTCAGGCAAATTGCCGCGGGCGCCAAAACAGTATTCGTTCCTCAGTGCGGGCTGGCGCCGGGCTTCATCAGCATCGCCGCCAACGAGCTGATCAAGCATTTCGACGAGCTGCGTTCCGTGAAGCTTCGCGTCGGTGCGCTGCCGCAGCACCCGAACAACGTACTGAAGTACTCGTTGACCTGGTCGACAGACGGCGTCATCAACGAATACGGAAACCTGTGCCAGAGCATCATCGACGGCGAGGAGGTCGACGTGCTGCCGCTCGAAGGACTCGAGGAAATCGAAATCGACGGCACGTTGTACGAGGCGTTCAATACCTCGGGCGGACTCGGCTCGCTGGGCGAGTCCTACCAGGGCCGCGTGCAGAACATGAACTACAAGACGATCCGCTACCCCGGCCACTGCGAGCAGATGCAGCTCCTGATGAACGGGCTGAAGCTGAACGAGGATCGCGAGACCCTGAAGCGTATCCTCGAGAACGCGGTCCCGCAGACGCTGCAGGACGTCGTGATCATCTATGCTGCCGTCACCGGACTGCAGGACGGCGAGCTGCGCGAAGAAAACTACGTCAACAAGGTGTACCCGCAGCGGGTGGCCGGAAGGCTGTGGTCTGCGATCCAGATCACGACCGCGGCCGGCGTCTGCAGCGTGATGGACCGGATCCTGATGAGCCCGGACCACCATGAGGGATTCATTGCGCAGGAAGAATTCAGCCTCAAAAACATTCTCGAGAACCGCTTCGGCCAGTACTACGCGCACGGCGGCACGAGCCAGCTTTCCGCGGTGCTGGTGGCGCACGGCGAGACCGGCCACCAGCGACGCTCGAAAACGAAACCACACGGACAACGCCCATGAAACAGATACTCGACCGCCTGGGCCTCGATGCCACGAACCCGGGCACCTGGATAGGCGACAGCGCACTGGAAGACAAGTCGGCCGGCAGCATCGAATCGATCAACCCGACGACCGGCGAGGTCATCGCCTCGGTGCGGAACACGAGCAGCGCCGAATACGAGCGCGTCATCGAAGCGGCACGGGAGGCGTTCCAGACCTGGCGCATGGTGCCCGCGCCCGTGCGCGGCGACGCGGTGCGCCGCATCGGCAACGCGCTTCGCGAGCACAAGGACGCGCTCGGCAGCCTGGTCACGCTGGAAAACGGCAAGATCAAGGCCGAGGGTGACGGCGAAGTACAGGAGATGATCGACATCGCCGACTTCGCGGTCGGCCAGTCGCGCATGCTGTACGGCAAGACGATGCACTCCGAGCGCCCGCAACACCGCATGTACGAGCAGTGGCACCCGCTGGGTCTCGTCGGCATCATCACGGCGTTCAACTTCCCGGTTGCCGTCTGGTCCTGGAACGCGTGTATCGCGGCGATCTGCGGCAACGTCAGCATCTGGAAGCCGTCGCCGAAAACGCCGCTGTGCGGCGTGGCCGTGCAGAAGATCGTCAACGAGGCGCTCCGCGACGCCGACCTGCCGCCGGCGTTTTTCCTCATCAACGACGGCAGCAACAAGCTCGCACAGTCGTTCGTCGACGACCGCCGTGTCGATCTCCTGTCGTTCACCGGCTCTTGCGCGGTCGGCAGCAAGGTCGGGCAGCGTGTCGCATCGCGGATGGGCAAGTTCCTGCTCGAGCTCGGCGGCAACAACGCGATCATCGTCGACGAGTACGCCAACATGGACCTCGCGGTACCCGGCATCGTGTTCGGTTCCGTCGGCACCGCCGGTCAGCGATGCACGACGACGCGACGCATCCTCTGCCACGAGTCGCGCTTCGCCGAGCTGAAGGAAAAACTCGTCCACGCTTACGGCCAGGTGCGCATCGGCGATCCACTCGATGAGGCAACGCTGATGGGTCCGGTCATCGACGAAACCGCGCTCGAACGCGTCGAACAGGCGATTGCGGCAGTGAAGAAGGCCGGCGGCGAAATCCTATGCGGCGGCGAACGCCTGGACCGGCCCGGCAATTTCATTTCCCCCGCGATTGCCGTTGCGAAAAACGAGTGGGATATCGTGCAGACCGAGACGTTCGGCCCGATCCTGTACCTCGTTCCCTACCGTAAGCTCGAGGACGCGATCGCCATGCACAACGGTGTCGTGCAGGGCCTGTCGTCGGCGATATTCACCGACAACCTGCAGCACGCCGAGTACTTCCTGTCGCATCTCGGATCCGACTGCGGCATCGCGAACGTCAACATCGGCACCTCAGGCGCCGAGATCGGCGGCGCGTTCGGCGGCGAGAAGGAAACCGGCGGCGGTCGCGAGGCCGGCTCGGATTCGTGGAAGGCCTACATGCGCCGGCAGACGAACACGATCAACTGGAGCCCCGACCTGCCGCTGGCGCAGGGCATCAGCTTCGATCTCTGAGCGACGACCGTAGCGGGCTCAGACCCGCTCGAAGCGGTTCGCCTCGCGGTTCTTGCGCACCTCGGCGGCGGCGAACACCTGGCCGTTCATCGCAATGTAGACGCCGGGCTCGACCAACTGCACGGCGGCGACGGCCATGCCCACGTTGAAAACCGCATCCGTGGTCTTGAAGCGCGCCGGCGTCAGTGCGCCGGTCATGACGATGTGCTTTCCCGTCAGTCCCTCGAGGACAGCTGCGGAGTCGGCCATCGTGTCGGTGCCGTGCGTGATCACGTAGCGTTCAGCATCGTCGCCGGCGATGAAATCGCGCAGCTCCCGGCGATCCGCGTCGGTCATTTCCAGGCTGTCCTTGCGGAACAACGGCACGACGTCGAAGTCGAAGTCGACTAGCGCGTCGGACAGGATGTTGTTGACCGGCGAATCGCCGACCTCGAACTGGCTGAGCGCATCGAAATAGATCTTGTCGATCGTGCCGCCGGTCGTGACGAAGCGTATGAACATTGGCGCTGACCCGAGACGATTGCGCACAGCATGCCATCCCGGCACCGGGTTACAAAGCCTTACAAATAGGCAGTTTCTGCCGCGGACAGTCCTGATATCATGATGCGGATGACGAGAAACCCACTCCGAGCACTGCGACAGGCAGCCTGCCTGGCGGCTATTGCCCTGCTGACGGCGGCGGGTCCGGCCCGTGCCGACGGCAAGGTCTATGTGCTCGACCTCGAGGGTGCACTGGGCGTAGCGACGGCCGAGTACATCATCAAGGGTATCGAGCGCGCGGAGAGCGAGAATGCCAACCTGGTGATCATCCGCATGGATACGCCGGGCGGCCTGGTCGAACCGATGCGTGACATCGTGCAGAGCATCCTCGCATCCGACGTGCCCGTTGCGACCTACGTATCGCCGAACGGCGCGCGCGCCGACAGCGCCGGCACTTATATATTGCTGGCGAGCCACGTAGCCGCCATGGCGCCGACGACACATCTCGGTGCGGCGACGCCGGTTTCGCTGACCGGCGACGATGCGCCGGAAGAGCCGTCCTCTCCGTTCGGCGCCCCGCCGGAGCCGCCGGGCGAGGAAGGCGAAGATGCAGCGGCCGAAGACGCGTCCGGAACGGACGACCCGGCGCCCGGCGAAACGGACCCGACGGCGACGGAGCCGCGGCCGAACCCGCCCGGCACGGCGATGGAACGCAAGGTGTTGAACGATGCGATCGCCTACATTCGCGGCCTCGCCGAGGCGCACGGGCGGAACGCCGACTGGGCCGAGGAAGCCGTGCGCAGCGCCGCCACCCTCACCGCGCGCGAGGCACTGGAACAGAATGTCATCGACCTGATCGCAGCGAACAGGGACGAACTCCTGACGGCGATCAATGGTCGCGAAGTCAAGGTCAACAACGAGGCCTTCGTCATCGACACGGAAGGCGTGACCGTCGAAACGATCGAACCGAGCTGGCGGCAAAAAGTCCTGAACACGATCGCCAGCCCCGAAATCGCCGTGCTGCTGCTGATGGTCGGGCTCTACGGTCTGCTGTTCGAAGG
>CALKYK010000447.1 GCA_938003715.1 uncultured Gammaproteobacteria bacterium | reverse complement strand
ACCGAGTTCGAACGCGTACACTACCGGCGCGCCGCCGCGCTGATCGACGAGGTCACCCGGAACGACGACTTTGCACCGTTCCTGACCACAATTGCCTACCAGGAAATCGATTGACACCGGCATTGCTGAGGCCGGGCAGCGCGCCCGGTACAATGCACGCCGTTTCGAATGGCTGCCGCGGGCGGCCGGACAGGAAGAGCCATGAAATACGATCACATCGAGGTGCCTGCCGACGTCGCCGCCATCACCGTCAATGCCGACCATTCGCTGAACGTTCCGAACCAGCCGATCGTTCCCTATATAGAAGGTGACGGCATCGGCATCGACGTGACGCCGGTGATGCAAAGCGTCGTCGATGCGGCCGTGGACAAAGCCTATGGCGACCAGCGCCGCGTCTGCTGGATGGAGATCTTCGCCGGCGGCAAAGCGACCGAAATTTACGGTAAAGACCAGTTCCTGCCCGACGAAACCCTGCACGCGCTCAGGGAGTACGTGGTGTCGATCAAGGGACCGCTGATGACACCGACCGGCGGCGGCATCCGCTCGCTGAACGTCGCGATCAGGCAAACGATGGACCTCTACGCCTGCGTGCGCCCAATCCGCTACTTCCCCGGCGTCGAAACGCCGATGAAGGAGTCGGATCTCGTCGACATGGTCGTATTTCGCGAGAATACGGAAGATATCTACGCCGGTATCGAATACCCGACCGGCTCGCCCGAAGTGCAGAAACTGATTCACTTCCTGCAAAGCGAGCTCGGCGTTACCGAAATCCGTTTTCCCGCGAGTTCCGGCATCGGTATCAAGCCGGTATCGCGCGAGGGTTCGCAGCGCCTGATTCGAAAGGCGATCCAGTACTGCATAGAGCGCGACGGCGAATCGGTATCGCTGGTACACAAGGGCAACATCATGAAGTTCACCGAGGGCGCGTTCTGCCAGTGGGGATATGCGCTGGCGAGGGAGGAATTCGGCGCAAAAGAGAAAGACGGCGGGCCCTGGCTCAGCTTCAACAACCCGGTGACGGGACGTGAAATCGTCATCAAGGACGTCATCGCCGACAACTTCCTGCAGCAGATCCTGATGCGGCCGGAGGAATACGACGTCATCGCGACGCTGAACCTGAACGGCGACTACATCTCGGATGCGCTGGCGGCCCAGGTCGGCGGTATCGGCATTGCGCCGGGCGGCAATATCGGCGAGGGCGTGGCGGTATTCGAGGCGACGCACGGCACGGCGCCGGGCTTCGCCGGCAAGGACCGCGTCAACCCGGGCTCGCTGATCCTGTCCGCCGAGATGATGCTGCGCTACCTCGGCTGGAAAGAAGCTGCCGACCTGATCATTCACGGCGTGGCACGGACGATTGCAAACAAGGAACTGACGTTCGACCTGGCGCGATTGCGGGAGGCGATGCACCGGCCGATACGCAAGGAGCGGCCGCACGGCAAGTCGGAGGTCGAATCGGAGCTGGAGCAGCTCGTTCCGGGTGCCACACTTGTCGGCACCCGCGGCTTCGGCGAAGCCGTCGTTCGTCACATGGATGACTGATCATTTCGCTGAGCGACTACTTCGATGCCGATTGCCGGGCCTGTCCGCGACTTGCGGCGTTCCTCGAGGAAGTGCGTGCCGAGCATCCGGATTACCACTGCAGCCCGGTGGCACCGTTCGGTGACCCCGACGCGTCGCTCCTGATCGTCGGCCTGGCGCCCGGCATGCACGGCGCCAATCGCTCGGGCCGGCCGTTCACCGGCGACTATGCCGGGTTGCTCCTGTACGAAACGCTGCACGAGTTCGGCTTCGCAAGCGCCGCCGAGTCGGTCAGCACCGACGACGGCCTTGCACTTTACGATTGCCGTATTACGAACGCGGTCAAGTGCCTGCCGCCGGGGAACAAGCCGGTCGGCGCCGAGATCAATACCTGCAACGCCTTCCTCGAAAGAGAGCTGGAAACGCTAAAGGCCGGCGCGGTCGTGCTCGCGCTTGGCGGCATCGCGCATCGCGCCATCGTCAAGGCACGCTCGCTGAGGCAGGCCGACTTCAAGTTTGCGCACGCGGCAGAGCACGAGCTGCCGAACGATCTGACGCTGCTGGACTCTTATCACTGCAGTCGCTACAACACGAACACGGGACGACTGACGGCGAACATGTTTCGCAGCGTGTTCGCACGCGCCCGTGAGCTGCTGGAGTCGCCGCCGCGCGGACAATGACAGATACCGAACAGGCAGAATTCGACGCTAAATCGTTCCTGCGCGAACTGTCGCAGCGCCCGGGCGTGTACCGAATGCTGAACCGCCGCGGCAAGATCATCTACGTCGGCAAGGCACAGAACCTCAAGAAGCGGGTATCGAGCTATTTCCAGCGCGCGCACGATGCCAAAACCGCCTCGATGATGACTTCCGTGGCGGCAGTGGAGGTCACCGTCACGAACACCGAAGCGGAGGCGCTGCTGCTCGAGTACAACCTGATCAAGGAGCACCGGCCGAAGTTCAACGTCGTACTGCGCGACGACAAGAGCTACCCGTACATTTACGCATCGACGGAGCACGAATTTCCGCGCATGCGTTTCCATCGCGGTCCGCGAAAGGGGAAGGGGCGTTATTTTGGTCCGTACCCGAGTGCGGGCGCCGTGCGCAAAACCCTGAACGAGCTGCAGAAGCTGTTCCTGATCAGGCAGTGCAACGACACGTTCTTCCGTAACCGGACCCGGCCGTGCCTGCAATATCAGATCAAGCGCTGCACCGCGCCGTGCGTCGGCTACATCGATCGCGAAAGCTACGGTGCCGATATCGATGCGGCGATCCTGTTTCTCGAGGGCAAGAATCGCAGCGTGATCGACTCGCTGGTCAAAAGAATGGAGTCCGCTTCCTCGGCGCAGGACTACGAGCAGGCCGCACGCTTCCGCGACCAGATCACGCGCCTGAACAAGGTCGACGCCGAGCAACTCGTATCAGGACGCACGGCGAAGGATCTCGACGTGATCGCAGCAGCGTCGCAGGGAAGCGTGTATTGCGTGACGATGATCTACGTACGCGGCGGCAAGGTGCTCGGCAGCCGCAACTTTTTTCCGAAGATCGGCGGCGGCGCGACGCCCTCGCAGATACTCTCGGGATTCCTGCCGCAGTATTACCTCGGCAAATCGGCGCCGCGCGAAATCGTCGTCGACGCTGAAATCGAGGATCGCGAATGGCTGCAACAAAGTTTCTCGGAACGATCCGGGCACAAGGTCGCGATCAGGAACCGGGTTCGTGGCGACCGCTTGCGCTGGCTCGAGCTCGCGCGCACCAACGCGGACCAGGGGGTCAAGCTGCACATCGCGAGCAATGCGACCCTGCGTCGTCAGTTTGCGAGCCTCGCCGATGCGCTGCAGCTCGAATCACCGCCCGAGCGCCTGGAGTGCTTCGACGTGAGCCATACCGGCGGGGAGGCGACCGTCGCTTCATGCGTCGTGTTCAACCAGGCCGGCCCGATGAAAAGCGACTATCGCCGTTTCAACCTGCAGCCGGCTGCGTCGGGCGACGACTATGCCGCGATGCGGGAAGCGCTGCGGCGTCGCTACGCGCGCGTGAAAAAAGGCGAGGTGCCGGTACCCGACGTGCTGTTCGTCGACGGCGGCAAAGGCCAGCTGGCCGAAGCGATGACGGTTCTGGACGAACTCGAACTCGACTGGCTGCAGGTGGTGGCCGTCGCGAAGGGACGTAGCCGGAAACCGGGCATGGAACAGCTGTTCTTGGCAGGCCAAACCACCCCCACTATACTGCCGCCAGACTCACCGGCGCTGCACCTGATACAGCAAATCCGGGACGAGGCGCACCGCTTCGCCATCACCGGTCATCGCCAGCGGCGCAGCAAGGCGCGCAGGACGTCGCGACTCGAGGAGATTCCGGGATTGGGCCCGAAGAGACGCAGGGAATTACTGAAGCAGTTCGGCGGCCTGCAGGGCGTGCGAGGTGCCGGCGTCGACGACCTGGTCAAGGTACGCGGCATCAGCCGAAGGCTCGCGGAACGCATTTACAGCGACCTGCATTTCGACAGCGATTCATGAACTGCGACGCCGACCCCGAGCTGTGAAAGCCAACATCGCCAATATCCTGACCTGGCTGCGTATCGCGGCAATCCCGCTGGTCGTGTGGTGCTTCTTCAGTGATATCCGCTTCGAGAATGCGAACTACGCGCGGCCGCTCGCAGGCATACTGTTCGGGCTTGCCGCGATCACCGACCTTCTCGACGGCTACGTCGCGAGGAAGCTCGGCCAGACGTCGAAGTTCGGCGAGTTTCTCGACCCGGTCGCCGACAAGCTGATGGTCGCAACCAGTCTGGTCCTGCTGGTGCAAAGCGACCCTCGGATATCTGTCGCCCTGATCGCCGCCGTCATCATCGGCCGCGAGATCACGGTCTCGGCATTGCGCGAATGGATGGCGGGACTCGGGGCGAGGGCAGCGGTGAAGGTCGGCATATCCGGCAAGATCAAGACCACGCTGCAAATGTTCGGCATCGCTTTCATGGTCTACGAGTCGCGTCTGTTCGGCGTAGATATTTACAGCGTCGGCTACTATTTGCTGGTCGCTGCGGCGTT
>CALKYK010000446.1 GCA_938003715.1 uncultured Gammaproteobacteria bacterium | reverse complement strand
CACGCTCGTCGATGCGCTCGACCTCGACCTCCGTGGCGGCGAATTGCTTGCCGTGCTCGGCCAGAACGGCGTCGGCAAGTCGCTGACGCTGCACACGCTCGCCGGCCTGCGTCCGGCCGAGTCCGGCAGCGTTTCGATCGACGGCATCCACATGGACGCGTTGTCGCGGCAGCAGGTGGCACGCAAGCTCGCGCTTTTACCGCAGTACGTCGAGGACGTGTTTCCCTCCACGGTGCTCGAAACGGCAATGATCGGGCGTCACCCGCATATCGGCCGCTGGCGCTGGGAAACACCGCACGACCGTGACATCGCAATCTCCGCCCTGCACCAGACCGACCTGGCGGCGCTCGCGGAGCGAGACGTGACGACGCTGTCCGGCGGCGAACGGCGGCGGCTCGCCGTTGCGCAGGTTCTCACCCAGGCGCCGCAAATCTACCTGCTCGACGAACCCACGAACCATCTCGACCCGCAGCATCAGCTCGACGTGCTCGACCTGTTCCGCCGCCAAGCCGAAAGCGGCGCGCTGGTGGTCGCGTCGCTGCACGACGTCAATCTCGCGGCACGCTACGCTACGCGCTGCCTGCTGCTCTACGGCGATGGCCGCTGGGAACTCGGCGACGTCGACGATGTACTCGAAGCGGAACGCCTGACTGCTCTGTACGCAACGCCGATGGAAGCCGTGCGCTGGCACGAAACGCAGCTGTTCGTCGCGGGCGATCGCAGCGGCTGAATCCGCTCAGCCGTGCACACCCCGAAGCTGCCGCAGCAGCTTGTCATGCAGCCCCGGATTCGCCGCCAGCACGGACGTCGTCTCGAGACCCGGCGGCTTGCCGTCGAGATCGGTAAAGCGGCCGCCGGCTTCCATCACGATGACCGCGAGCGCCGCGATGTCCAGTATGTTGACATCCGATTCGATCACGGCGTCGATGCGCCCCGCTGCAAGCAGGTGATAATGATAAAAGTCGCCGTACCCGCGGATGCGATCGGCGACATGCACGATGTCGCCGAGGCGCTGCCAGCCCTCGCCCGCGGCCAGCGTACGCAGGTTGCCCGTCGAAATCGTCGCGCGGGCCGGGTCGTCGATGTCGCTGATCGCCAGCGGTTCGTCGTTCAGCCACGCTCCGCTGCCGCGTTCCGCACGGGCGAACTCGTCGAACATTGTGCCGCAGGAAACGCCGAGCACGAGCTCGCCGCCGCGCATCAGCGCGATCTGCGTGGAAAAAAACGGGTAGCCGCGGACGAAACCCTTGGTCCCGTCGATCGGGTCGACGAGCCAGAGCGATTCGCTGTCACCGGTCGTCCGCCCGGTTTCCTCGCCGTAGAACCCGTAGTCGGGGAATGCGCTGAGCAGGTGTCCGCGAATCGCTTCCTCGCATTCGATGTCCGCCTGCGTCACCGGCGTCCGGTCGGCCTTGGTCCGCACCTCGAAGTTGCTGCGGAAATAGCTACGGCTAATCCCGGCAGCTCGCCTCGCCGCTTCCAGCGCCGCGTCGAGCTCGGCCGATGGTTTCGCTTTTTCGGGCATGACGGTTCCCGGTCACTCAGGCCTGCGTCACTATGGCGTTGCACCTGCGCGGACACAAGCGGCATCCCGGGCTCGACGCGGCGATGGCCATAATGCATGCTTCGCCGCGTGGGTAATCGACTCAGCAAGATCTACACGCGCACCGGTGACGACGGCACGACCGGTCTCGGCGACGGTACCCGGGTCGGCAAGGAAAGCCTGCGCGTTTCGGCTTACGGAACGGTCGACGAGGCCAACAGCGCGATCGGCGTCGTGCTCGCAGAGGACGCCGTACCGGACGAGATCCGTGCCTGCCTGACGGACGTCCAGCACGACCTGTTCGAACTCGGCGGCGAACTCTGCATTCCCGGCCACGCCGCGATCGAAACCCCGTTCATCGAGCGGCTGGAATCCGAGCTCGACCGTTTTAACGAAAACCTGCCGCCGCTCAAGGATTTCATCCTGCCGGGCGGCGGCAAGGCGGCCGCCGCCTGTCACCTGGCACGGACGATCGTGCGCCGCGCCGAACGCGATCTTGCGGCGTTGCGCAAGGACGAGATGGTGCGCGACGAAGCGCTCCGCTACCTGAATCGCCTGTCGGACCTGTTGTTCGTCATCGCGCGCGTGCTGTCCCGCCTCGAGGGCGGCAGTGAAGTCCTGTGGCAGCGCGACCGCTGATCAGGCGTCGAGCGCTTTCATCATCAGGTAGGCATCGTCCGGGCACAAACCGCGGAACTCGTCGGTCTTGCGAATCGAATCCGGCGCGTTGTCGCGGCCCACGACCTGGTAGCCGTGCCGTTCGAAAAACCGGTTCGCATCAATCGTCAGCAGCCACAGTTGGGTGATGCCGGCCGTTTCCGCTGCCGCTTCCAGCGAACCGACGAGCTTGCCGCCAAGTCCGGCGCGACGCGCCTTCTTTGCCACGACCAGCGACCGCAGCAGGCCGATCGTGCCGTAAATCTCGAGACCGATCAGTCCGAGCAACGCGGCACCGTCCTCGGCGACGAGAAAACCGTCCAGGCGATCCGGGCCCAGGTCATCGACGGGCAACCCGGACTCGCGCAACAATCCGCGAATCGCACCCCAGTCCTTGTCGCGCGCGCGGCGCAGCGCGGGCATGTGCAGATCAGTCATCTTTCGCCGACTCCCGGTTCCGGCGGGCCGTGTCCAGCGCCTCGCACATCGCGGACGCGGCGGCGAGCAGCCGCGGCGTCGCCCTGCCGATTTCGTCGGCAGGCATTATAAAGTGATTGCCGTAGCGATTCGCCGCGAGTTCCGGCCAGCGTCGCCATTCGTCGAATGCACTGCTACCGGCATCGGAGCTCGCCAGCATGACGTCGGGGTCGCGCTCGAGCACCGCTTCGACGCTGATCGCCGGCGCCAGGTCGCCGAGATCGGCGAACACGTTGCGGCCACCGCAGAGTTCGATCAGCTCGCTCAGGTAGTGCGCCGCATTGATCGTGTACAGCGGCCGCACGGCAACCTGGTAGAACACCGAAATCGGCGGCGCGTCGCGATAAGTCTCGCGCAGGCGCGCGAGTCGCGCTTCAAACTCGGCAGCAAGTGCCGCGCCGGCGTCGGCCTGACCGGTCAGCGCGCCAATGCGCCCGAGCGCCGCCGCGATTTCGTCGAGCGTCGTCGTGCGGATCACCTCCACGCGAAAGCCACGCGCCCGCAGTTCGTCGACGATGTGCTCGGGCGTGCCGCTTTGCCAGGCCAGCACGAGATCCGGCGACAGCAGCACCAGCCGTTCCTGGTCGACGTTGAATGCGTCCCCGACCACCGGCAGGGACGCGGTTTGTTCCGGATAGTTCGTGTAGGCGCTGACGCCGACGATACGCTCGCCGGCGCCGACTGCGAACGCGATCTCGGCAAGATGCGGCGACAGCGTCACGATGCGTTGGGCCGCATTGCCGGACGGCTGCGGGTCCTGCGGTCCGCCGCATGCGGCAACGAGCAAGGCCAACGCCGCCGCCGCGAGCGGCGCGCGCCGCCGGTTCACTGCGACCAGCCGTACAACGTCATGGCCGCGATGACGACGGCCCAGATAAGCAGCAGCCTGTAGACGAGACTGTTCGCGGCGGTCGCGCCGCGCCCGCCGCGTGCCGCGTCGCTTTCGCCGTCTAGCGATTGCAACGCGAGCGCACCGCTGCCGACGCGTGCCAGCAGGTGCTCGCTGTGTTCGTAGCCCGGCGTCTCGCGAGGATCGTCGATCCTGCGCCACGCGGACAGCGCGCCGTCGAAGCTGCCCGCCATCGCGTAGCCGACGGCGGTCAGTCGCGCCGGAATCCAGACCAGCCAGCCGTGCAGGCGCTCCGCAGCGGCCCGCAGCGACACGTCTGCGCCGTCTTCGGCACGCCCGGCACTGAACACCGCGCGGCGGCGGATGAGGTCGGTGACCCGGTACGCCCAGGCTCCGAGCGGACCGAACGGCCCGCAGACCACGAACCAGAATACGACAGCGAACAGGCGGTTGTTCGCCTGTACGCACACGGACTCCTCGACCGTGCGAATGCGCTCCGCCGGGTCCTCGGGCACGTCTTTTTCGATCAGCGCCTTCGCCGTGTTGCGTATCTTTTCCTCGTCGTTCTCCTCGATCGCACGGCAGTACTCGTCGACGTCCTCACCAATGTCTTTCGGTCCGAGCGAAAAGAACAGCACGACGACCGCCAGCACGAGGTTCGCGATGCCGTACAGGCGATCCTGCAGCAGCAATACGGCGACCAGCACCGGCGATGCGAGCAGCAGCGCGAGCAAAAGCACGGCGACGAAAGACGGCAGGTTCGGAAAACGTTCGCCGAAGCGGAAACCCGAATCGATGAGGCGGTCGAGCCAGCGCAGCCTGCGCAGGTGAAACAACTGCGTTGCCAGCCGCTCGACGGCCAGTCCTATCAGTAGTGCCAGCAGTGTCATGTCGCGTCGCTTACTCCGTTGCGCTGCCCAGGTCATCATACAAGCGCAGCCAGTCGAAAGCAGGGCCGGGATCCGTTTTCCGACCCGGCGCGATGTCGCTGTGCGCGGCGATGCGGCGCGGCGTGATGCGCGGATAGCTTGCCGAGATGGCGGCGATCACCGCGGAAAGGTGTCGATACTGCTCGTCGGTGTACGGCAGGTCGTCGGTACCTTCGAGCTCGATGCCGATCGAAAAATCGTTGCAGCATCCCGCGCCGCGAAACTTCGATTCGCCGGCGTGCCAGGCGCGACGCGCGAACGGCACGAACTGGACCAGTTCACCATCGCGACGCAGCAGCAGATGTGCCGACACCTTCACGCCGTCGAGCGCTGCGAAATAGGGGTGCGCGCTGCAGTCCAGGCTGTTCGTAAAAAACGCCTCGATCTGCGGACCACCGAACTCGCCGGGTGGCAGGCTGATGCCGTGCAGGATGATCAGGTCGGGTTCGGCGCCTTCGGGGCGGTCGTCCTGATTCGGCGACGGGCACTGCTTCGCCGGACGCACCAGCCCGGCCCCGGGGCTGACCGTGTAACGCAACTCGGTTTCTGCATCCACCGCAACGGATTCCTCGTGGTCGTTACGCGGCCGTATGGCCGCGGCGCCGATCGGTTGGCGGCATCGGGCCTGACGCGGCCGGGAACCTGACTCATAATACCGCGGTTTCCCGGATCGTCGTCATGTCCCCTACCCGTCTTTTCATTGACCAGGCGCTCGAGTGCGGCGCACATGTCGAACTCGAGGGCGATCGTGCCCGCTACGTTGGCAAGGTGCTGCGTCTTGCGCGCGGCGACACCGTGATCCTTTTCGACGGAAGCGGCGACGAATTCGAAGCGATGATCAGCGATTTCGGTCGTGGCCGCGTATACTTGCACGTCGCCGCGCGAAGAACGCCGGCGGTCGAGTCGCCACTCGACGTGCAACTGCTGCAGGGCGTTTCCCGCCGCGAGCGCATGGACTTCGTCGGACAGAAAGCTACCGAGCTGGGCGTGCGCCGCATCACGCCGGTGCTGACAGAGTATTCCGTCGTCAAGCTGGATGCGGGCCGCCGCGAAAAGCGCCGGCTGCACTGGCAAAACGTCGCGACCAGTGCCTGTGAACAAAGCGGCCGGACGCGGCCGCCAGCCATCGACGCACCGGATGGACTGCGCGAAACGCTCGGCGGACTCGATGCCGGGACCGCATCGCGCATCGTGCTCGAACCGCGGGCATCGCGCTTCATCGCCGAGATTGCCGAACCGTCGCAGGGCGTCGTGCTGCTGGTCGGACCGGAGGGCGGTTTCAGCGAGACGGAACTGGAACTCGCGGACGCCTGCGGATTCGAGGCGCTCGGTTTCGGGCCGCGCATCCTGCGCACGGAAACGGCGGCCATTGCCGCACTTGCCGCGCTGCAGACGCTGTACGGGGACGTAGGTCGGCGCTAGACCTGGGTCGTTTCGCTGGCGATCATCGCTTCGAGCGACTCGAGATCGGGAATGAGCGGGTACTCGTTGATCATCTTGACCCGGCACAGCACCGGCGCGTCGGCATCCCAGCCGTCCTTCGCCTCGAGTTTCAGCACGTCGCGATTGACGCGGACGAGCTGCGGGAAGCCCTGCGTCAGCACGCCGAAGTAGCCGCTCCTGACCTTGCCGGTACTGGAGAAGAACACGACGACCCGGGTGCGCCCGGTCGGCGCAGGCACTTCGTTGCCGACCGTGCCCTCGAAGGACACGACCGGCAGGTCGCGACCGTTCCAGCCGATGGTGCCGAGCATCCAGCGCTGGCTGCCTTCCTGCTGCTCGGGCTGGCTGAAGCGCACGACCTCTGCCACGCAGGCGCGCGGCACGATCAGCCGTTCGTCGGCGAGCGGCACGAGCAGGCTGTAGAGTTCCTCTTCGCTCATGGTCGTCGGCCGTTCACTGCACGTTGACCCCGCGCTCCTCGAGCAACCGGTGCACGGCTTCGAGCAGCTGCGAATCCTGGTAGGGCTTGCCGAGGTAGTCGTTGACGCCAATCTCGATCGCGCGGGCGCGATGCTTGTCGCCGACCCGAGACGTGATCATGATGATCGGCACGTCCGACACGCGCTCGTCGTTGCGCACGTGGGTGG